>JAIKYN010000036.1 GCA_024683155.1 Lachnospiraceae bacterium
AGTTTTTTTATCTCTCTGTCTTCAACTTGAATAAAGCCCTTTACAACACCATCGTCGTATACCCAAATACTGTCCAAATGTCCTTCATACCATTGCATTACAGTCGGCACTTGCAACGTTACAAAATAAAAATCATCATCCTGGAAAATAGGATAGAAGTACATTCTGTAATTAAAAATCTGAATCTCAGCGATACGTATGAGATCCGTTTTATCTGCTTTTCTTATATTATCCATTTGTCTTATCCTCCAAACTTCGATTTGGTCTCTATGTTATCCTGTAAGATATAGTAGCTACTATATCATCTGAAAATGCCTCAAAGCATCCTCTATAGCCTTAACCTTTTCCTCTGGGCATCCGGCTTTTGTTGGGACAGAAGAACAACAGTCTCCACATGTTCCGTATTGGGGAACATATCCACAGGCTGCCCCTTGACCACACGGTAACGATGTTTTGTCAGGTACTCCAGGTCTCTGGCCAGTGTTTCCGGATTGCAACTGATGTATACGATCCTGTCAGGAGAAAGCTTTACCACTGAGGACAGAAAGGCTTCATCGCTACCGCTTCTGGGAGGATCCATAAAGACCACGTCCACCTTCTCTTTTTTCGCTGCCATTTCCTGCATAAAGGCTCCTGCGTCCTGGCAGTAGAAGGTGACATGCTCCGCCTTGTTTCGTTTGGCGTTACCCACTGCATCCCGAACGGCATCCTTGTTGACTTCCACACCGATCACTTCTCCGGCCTTGTCCGAGGCACACAGTCCGATGGTCCCAATGCCGCAATAAGCATCCAGCACCCGCTCTTTTCCGGAAAGACCAGCGTAGGAAATGGCGGTACTGTACAGTTTTTCTGTCTGCACGGAGTTGATCTGATAAAAGGATCTGGGCGAGATCTTGAAGATCTTGCCGCACAATTCGTCTTCTATGTACCCTTTTCCGTAGATCACGGATTCTTTTGTGCCCAGCACGACACTGGTGTGTCGGTCGTTTACATTGATGGTCACGGTGGTGATCTCGGGGTGGGCTTTGCACAACGCCTTCACAAAGTTGTTCTTGGAAGGCAGAATGGGGGAAGCCAACACGAGAGTCACCATGATCTGCCCGGTCTTATGGGCCGTACGAACCAGCACATGACGGAGCAGTCCGTATCCGGTGTCCTCATCGTATACGGAGATCTTAAAGCTTTTCAGCTGCTCCCGAATGGTCACGATGATCGCATCTGCCTTCCCATCCTCCAGAAAACACCGGTCGATATTCACCACGCGGTGTGTTCCCTCCTGATAGATGCCGGATATGGTGTGACCACCTTTTCCGCCTCTTCCTCGATTCTTTTCATATGAAAAAACAGCATGAACTTTATTCCGATAATGATAGGGATCGTTCATGCCGATGATAGGGTCGAGGTTTACATATTTTTTAAGCAGCCGCTGGGTTTTCCGCTGTTTCATGGCAAGCTGCTCTTTATAATCCATATCGATGTACTGGCATCCGCCGCATATGGCGGATACTTTGCATTTGCTTTTTTTCTCCCCCCCATTGGTACGGGGGGTATTTTCCTTTGCTTTCATAGTTACCTCTCTGCAGGACTCCTGCTTCTTCGGCTTTCTGTCTGTTCTACTCATCCAAAAGGTCTCCTGCTGCCACAATATCTTTCTGGATCTCACGTTCACTCAATTCCTCAAAAGGCACCAGGTCGGCGTGGAGGCGCTTTAGCGCGTTCTTTTTCTTTTCGGGATGCCCCGGATTGGGTTCCTTTGCGTAGGACCAGTTATTAAAGAAATGGTAATTCATCCATCTGGTATGCTGCAGATTTGCCAGGATACGGGCAAATTCCTCTTTGGGCATGTCCTTATAAAAGCTGCGCAGATTTCGGATGATCTCATTAAAATAAACCAGATCCAGATTGGAGTAGCGGGTAAAGGTATTCAGGCTTCTCCAGGCTTTTTCCATGTTTTCTTCCGTATCCGCCAGGCTTTTGTCTGCATGGAGCTCGTAGTCGAAATTGGCTCTCTTGGCCTTCTTAAGCAGGTCTGCTGCCACTATGTTCTGAAGGGTATAAGCATTGACCTTCCAGGGATACAGCACCAGATTTTCCTTCGGAATGGTACCACAGCGATGCTGCAGCAGGAATGCGGGATCCAGATCGATGGAAGAAAAAACATACAGCTTATAATCCGGTGATACGGCAAAGAGTTCATTGATGAGAGAAGCCTGATCTTCCTGCTCCAGTACCAGGATCCGATCGGCGTTCTTTAACAGCTCCGCTTCTTCATACCATGCACGGTCATAGACACGGATGCCCAGTTCCTGCAGTTTCGTGTGGGTTCGTGCAAACTTATCGGTATCGCCGAATACATGATAGGTAATCTTCTGTGCCGGATGAAACAGATTGGCCTGTGTGGCATAATGCAACACTTCTTCTCCCAGACGGCCGAACCCGATGAGCACAATGTCCATCCGGATCTGCTCCGGTGAAGGAGCCTTTGCAAATGCCTGTTCCATCAGACTGTAACGTCTCCAGAAATCCTGGGCTGCCAGTTCCTCGCCGCAGAAAAACCGCACGCCCCCTTCTCCGGGAAGCAGGCCCGGCAGAGAATCGGTCTTGATATAAACTTCCCTGCCGGCCAGGCGTTTCTCATAACGGGAATAGAATCCCAGATTTTCCTCATCGTTTCCAAACAGGATAAAGCGACTGGCATTGACATATTTTCCCTTGTAGGTGATCCCCAGTCCTCCCAGTTCATCCATCAGGGACGAGATGCTCTCTTCTTCTCCCAACACCAGCGTGCTGTCCTTTTTGAGCGCTCTCATATCATCCGCAAAATGCAGAAAGATCTCACGAATGACCAGAACGGCAGCACTGACCGTGGTAGCCGCTGCCAGATATCTGGCGATATTGATCAGGATATTGGCAGGATGATCCGCATAGTTTAAGGTAAACAGGACCATGGCCATAAAGATGGAATCCACCAGGTTCTCTCCGGCCTGATAAAATCCTACGGTTCCCATGATCATCACTACTGCAACGAACAGGATCAGCCAAAGCTTGCCTACTTTTTTTATCCATTTGATCAGTTTCCGAAACATCGCTTATTCCCAGCTTTCCAAAAGGTTTTAACGTATAAAAAGAGCCTTTTCGGCTCCTTCTATACGGCTTCTATCTCTTTGATGGTAAACTCATTTCCCTGGAGCAGATAGGTATGCTCGCTGCCGCAATAGGGGCAGATCTTGCCGTGCTCCACCGTGGGATATTCCTGTTTACAGTCTTCACAGAAGGTAATGGCCGGGATCTTCTCCACTTTCAGCTGCGCACCCTTCATCAGGTCCGTACGCTCCACTGCCCATTTCCAGCAATCGACCAGATAACTCTCTATGACCGCTGACACTTCACCCAGCTCCAGTGTAACGGAACCGATATGGGTCAGTTCATTCTCCTTTGCGACTTCCGTCAGCGAATCAATGACATGAAAAACCACTCCCAGCTCATGCATGTCCAAATACCCTCCAAGCCTGATTTTTCCTAGAATCTTCTACCATTGTAGCGGACAAGCTATTGGCATGTCAAATTGAGATAGTATATAATTTTCTAAGGAGGTGTTCCCATGAGCAAACGACGTTCCAAGAGCTCCAGACTAAAGAAGATAGCTGTTAATCTTCCGACTTTGTTCACGCAGGTGATCTGTCTGATCTGTACCATCACCTATGCCACCCAGATCCGGGATGCTGCAGACTTTGATCTGAATCCCTTCTGGCTGACATTTTTAAAGGACGCCCCCGTCATCATCACCGCTGGGATCTGCGGGCATGTTCCCGCCATGGCCTGTGTGATCATCCTGTTTTTCTACAAGGCACTTTCCTTTTCCGAACTGGCTTATACAGCCTTTATTTCCATGCTGCTTGCGGTGATCGCCGATCATTGTTCCAGATACTACTGGTTTGCCAGCAAGCGCAAGACCTTTATCAGTGCGCTCTGGATGGCTGTGGTTTCCGGTCCCGCCTGGGGTGTGCTCCTGGAGATCACCATCGGCACTCCCCTGAAAGAACTGTCTCTGGTACGTATGGGCATGTATCTGCTCCATGCCCTTCTTCCCTGCTTCTTTGCCTGCTTCACCATCTATCTTTTCTTTGCCCTGGCTCCCGACTCCGTCAAGAAGTATTATTCCATGGGCAGACGCTATCGAAAGGAATATCTGGAGGAAGCCATGATCATGGGGCCGAGCCGCTGGAAGAGCAGGCTGAGTACCAAGATCACCTACATGATCGTCATTGAATCGGCACTTTTAGCATTTCTTGCCGCCTGCTCCGCCAACATCCTGATCCCCACCTTTCTGGATATGGCTCAGGACGGTAGCACCCGGCAGGCTTTTTCCTTCCTGCTGGACCCTGCCATCAAAGTGACCAATACCTCCACGCTGGAATACTATATCTCCGCCTATGAGAGCCTGTATACGGTCAACACGGTTTTCCGGCCCAATACCCTGGCTCTGGATCTGCGGATCATCATGCTTGTCCTCAGCGCCATCGTACCTCTGGCCAGCTTTACCAATTTCTATGCCCAGAAGCATATTTCCAAACCGATCCAGTCCATGTCTTCCGTTCTGCGCAAATTAAAGATCTCCGACAACATGGATGCCGACATTTCCAAATTTACGGAGCTGAACATCCATACCAACGATGAGATCGAGGAACTGTTCATGGTAGCCTGCAATATTGCGTATCTCATGCAGGATTTCATCATCACCGAGCGGGAAAAGAAACAGCTGACCTACGCCCTGGAATCGGCGGAAGCGGCCAATGAAGCCAAGAACGCATTCCTTTCCAATATGTCCCATGAGATCCGTACCCCTATCAATGCCATTTTGGGTATGGATGAGGTCATCATCCGGGATACGCACGAAAAGGAAACCCTGCGCTATGCCAATGATATCCGCAACGCCAGCAAGACGCTGATGACCATCGTCAACGATATCCTGGATTTCTCCAAGATTGAAGCAGGTAAGCTGAATCTGGTGGAGGTGGAATACGATCTGACCTCCATCATCAACGACATCACAAGCATGGCCACGGTACAGGCCCGCAAGAAGAACCTGACCTTCCATGTGGAAGTCGACAAGACCATGCCCCGTATCCTCTACGGCGATGAAGTGCGGATCAAGCAATGTATGGTCAATCTGGTAAACAATGCCATCAAATACACGGAAAAAGGATCGGTGACCATGCGACTGGATTACCGGAAGCTGGATGATGCACGGATCCTCATGAATTTTGAAGTTCAGGATACCGGTGTGGGTGTAAAAGCAGAAGATATCGATCGGATGCTGGCTCCCTTCGAGCGGATCGAAGAGGAAAAACACCGTGCCACCGAAGGCAGCGGCCTGGGTATGAGCATCGTTCAGAACCTGCTGAAGATGATGAACAGTATGCTGTCCATCCACAGCGTTTACGGAGAAGGCAGTACCTTTGGTTTTCATTTGGAACAGCAGGTCAACCGCTGGGAAGAAATGGGTGACTTTAAGGAACGCTATGACAAGTCTCTGGAACTGGCCAATGTCTATCAGGAAACCTTCCAGGCCCCTGAAGCAAGGATCCTGGTGGTGGATGATACCGAGACCAATCATCTGGTGGTAAAGGGCCTGTTAAAGCAAACCCTGATCCAGATCGATACGGCCATCAGCGGCTACGAGATGCTGGATCTGATCAAAGTCAATCATTACGACATCATCCTTCTGGATCATCGTATGCCCGGAATGGATGGTATCGAAACACTGGCAAAAATGCGGGAGCTTCCCAATCACTTAAATCAGAAAACACCGGTCATCGCCCTCACGGCCAACGCCCTCTCCGGTGCCCGGGAAATGTATGCGGAAGCCGGTTTTATGGACTATATGGCAAAGCCAGTGGACGGCATCCGTCTGGAAAAGCTCCTGGCAGAATATCTGCCACGGGAAAAGGTGTATCTGCCGGATGACGAACGCTATGTAAAACAGGAAGTAAATCCTGAGGATGAAGGCATGCAGGGACAGGGCTTCTCCAGTCATATCCTGCGGGTCATCTTCGAAGCATGGGGTCTGGACATGGACGCAGCCTTTGGAAATTGCGGCGATGAAGCCACCCTGCTGCAAGTGCTGGGTCACTTCCACCGAACCATTGATGATAAGGCAGCCCTGATCGAGCATTACCTGGCAGACAGCAATTTCCGGGATTATACCATTCAGGTGCACGGTCTGAAGAGTTCTTCCAGACTCTTTGGTGCCAAGGAGCTTTCCAACATGGCAGCGGAACTGGAAAAAGCCGGAAACGAAGGCAATGTATCCTTTATCCGTGCCACTACTCCGGATTTCCTGAGCCTGTACCGCAGCTATAAGACCCTCCTGGCTCCCTTTGACGCGGAAGAACTGGATTCCGGCAAAGAGCTGCCCCTTCTGGAGCGGGATCGTCTCCAGGAGGCCTATCAGGCAATGTATGAGTATGCAGAGGTTTATGATTATAACGGTGCAGACGAAGTCATCCGGCTTCTGAAAAAATACTCCATTCCGGAGGATCAGCAGAAGATCTATCAGGATATCAAACGTCTGCTTCTCTCGGTGAATCGGGAAGAATTGCTGGAAACTTTGCAGAAAGCAATCGAAAATTTGTCATAAATTTATCATTTTGTATCTTATCGTACTATGGTATGATATTCCTACGAGGTAACAGAAATTATGATCAAGCGTATTTTACTGATCGGTGAAGAGAAGTCCTTCATGGTCAGTTCAATTGCAAACGGTCTTCGCAGAGAGCTTTTTGAAGTGATCATGTCGGAACCCATAACCGCTGTACTGAAGAAAGTAACCGATGTTCCTCAGGTGATCCTCTTTTACCTGACCGACTCGGTAAGCGATAATGCCGTTCTATTACAATATATCAACACCATGGTCGTGGACCACAGATGCCGCTTCTACATCCTGGGTAATCCGCTGGATATGGAAGAGGCTTATAAGCATTTGGACAAAGCCAATGTCCAGAAGGAATTTTACCGTCCCATCAATGTGCAGAACATCATCGATGAGCTGCTGAAGATCGATGAGATGGATGATGTGCGTCTGCCCGGCAGACGGCGGATCCTCCTGGTGGACGACGATGAAGTGACCCTTCGTACCCTGTCCAACTGGCTGCAGGACCGTTATACCGTCTATATGGCCAACAGCGGCAAGGACGCTCTGCGTTTTCTCCTGAATAACGTGGTAGACCTGGTGTTGCTGGATTATGAGATGCCCGGTCTGTCCGGTCCGGAAGTGCTGGACGGCATCCGCAACGATCCCATGACGGAGGACATTCCCGTTATGTTCCTGACCGGCAAGAACGACCAGGAGAGCGTGCTGTATGCCGTATCTCTTCATCCTGCCAAGTACCTGTTAAAGACCCTTCCCAAGGATGATATCCTGAAAGCCATTGATGAATTTTTCCTGCCCTGATCGGCCCAAAAACATGTTCATACTGCCCCCATGGCAAAAAAAGAAGGAGCAACCATTGCTCCTTCTTATTTTTTGCAATTTATCCAAGGATGGCCTTGTCAGAGACGAATTCTTCTCCTGCTACCTTGGAGAACTGATGGAGGAGATCCTCCACCGTCAGTTTGGATTTCTCTTCTCCCCGGATATCCAGGATCACCTTTCCTTCATTCATCATGATCAGACGATTGCCGTGGGCAATGGCGTCCTTCATATTGTGGGTGACCATCAGGGTCGTCAGGTTATCTCTCTGCACCACACGTTCGGTGGCTTCCAGCACCTTTTCCGCTGTTTTGGGATCCAGGGCTGCGGTATGCTCATCCAGCAGCAGGATCTTGGGTTTCTGGAAGGTTGCCATCAACAGGGTAAGGGCCTGTCTCTGTCCGCCGGATAACAGACCGACCTTTGCGGTCATACGGTCTTCCAGTCCCAGATTCAGGATCTGCAGTTTCTCACGGAATACTTTCCGCTCTGCGTTGGTAACGCCCCACTTCAGTCCTCTTCTCTTTCCTCTTCTGGCTGCCAGAGCCATATTTTCTTCGATCTCCATGGTCGCAGCCGTACCGGTCATTGGATCCTGGAAAACACGTCCGATCACTGCCGCACGTTTGTAATCCGGAAGTCCGGTCACATCCTCTCCGTCGATCACGATGGAGCCTTCATCTACCGGCCATACTCCGGCAATGGCATTGAGCATGGTGGATTTACCTGCTCCGTTGCCGCCGATGACCGTTACAAAATCCCCTTCCTCCAGGGTCAGATTTACCTTATTAAGGGCGCGTTTCTCATTGACGGTACCCGGATTAAAGGTTTTGGATACATCCGTAATCTTCAGCATATCACTTAGCCTCCTTTCCGTTGCCGTTCTTTCCTGCCTTCTTAAATGAAGTCTTCGCCTGTCCCTTCAGATACGGCACCGCCAGGAAGATGGCGACGATCACTGCCGTGAACAGCTTCATCAGGTTGGAATCCAGCTTTAACCACAATACCAGCGTATATACCAGGTAATACAGGATACCGCCGATCACCACAAAGGTCAGCTTTCCTGCGAAATTCAGATGTTTTCCCAAAAGGGCTTCACCGATCACTTCACCGATGATCACCGCTGCCAGACCAATGACAATGGCACCACGGCCGCTGTTTACATCAGCAAAACCGGAATACTGTGCAGCCAGTCCGCCGGATAAGGCAACCAGTCCGTTGGAAAGGGCAAGACCCAGAACCTTCATGGAGTTGATATTGATCCCCTGTGCCTTGGACATCTGGGGATTGCAGCCGGTGGCACGCAGGGCAGAACCCGTCTCGGTTCCGAAGAACCAGTACATCACGGCTACGATCACAGCCACAAAGATCAGACCGGTAAGGATCGCAAGGGGAACATTTCGGCCGGAGATAACCAGGCTGTATTTGTCCACACTGACGGCCTGATTGGCTTTAAAGCCCATAATCGCCAGATTGATGGAATACAGGGCATACTGTGTCAGGATACCGGACAGGATCGCCGGAATACCCAGTTTGGTATGCAACAATCCGGTGACAGCACCTGCCGCAAGACCAACCACCATAGCGACCAGGATCGCGATCCAGGGATTGACTCCTGCCAGGATCAGCATGACCGTTACCGCTCCTCCGGTGGAAAAGGTTCCGTCAACAGACAGATCCGCAACATCCAGCAAACGGAATGTTACATACACGCCCAATGCCATGATGCCCCAGATCAAACCCTGGGCAACACCTGCGGGAAGTCTGCCGAGCAGGCCCATCAGACTCAGTGAGCTGAAATACGATGCTACTGCGCTCATTACTTGTTATCTCCTTCATTTAAAACAAATTGCACAAAAAGAGGTGCTGATGTGCTCGGCACCTCTTTGTCCTTTTCAAAAAAACTCAAACCACTGATAGAGCAATTACCGCAGGTAATTGCCAGTGTAATTTCCGAAGGACATTACACTTATTATCCTTCGTAGGCAACGTAGCCTTCGGGAATGGTCACACCCAGCTCGTCACAGATCGCGGGATTGTATTCCTTTACAGGATCGGGATAGTACTGGATCGCCATCTCGGAGATCTTTTCTTCACCCTTTAATACCTTTGCAGCCATCTCACCGGTGGTATAACCCAGACCGTAGTAGTCGATACTCAAGGTAGCAACACCGCATCCTGCCAGAATACCTTCCTCACCGGCAATGATGGGGGTCTTTGCAGGAAGTGCTACGTTGTTGATGGCTTCTACGCAGGAAGCTGCTGTGTTATCGGTAGGGATGTAGAGAACATCCACATTTGCACAAGCTTCAGCGGTTACGGAAGCGATATCGTTGGAATCTGCGAAGGTATAGATCTGAACGGTCAGGCCGTCACCTTCCAGAGTATCCTTAACAACCTTTGCCTGGTAGCTGGAGTTTGCTTCTGCGGAGCAGTACAGGATACCAACGGTCTTTGCATCGGGGAAGATCTCTTCTACCATTCTGGCCTGCTGGTCAAGAGGAGGAAGATCACTGGTTCCGGAAACGTTGTTTCCAACCACACCGGAGAAATTATCGATACCCAGTGCCACACCGTACTCGGTGATGGCTGTACCCAGTACAGGGATATCGGAAGTAGCTGCTGCTGCAGACTGCAGGGAAGGAGTTGCGTTTGCCAGGATCAGGTCTACATTTTCCGCAACCAGATTGGTGCAGATCATGGTAGCTGTGGCAGCATCACCTGCTGCGTTCTGCTCATCAAACTTTACATTCTCGCCAAACTCGGCAACCAGAGCATCCTTGAAGCCCTGGGTAGCTGCATCCAGCGCTACATGCTGTACGAACTGGCAGATACCTATGGTATAGGTCTTGTTGGCGCTGCTGCCGGAAGCGGAACCGCAACCGGTTAAAGATAAGGCCATTACAGCAGCCATAGCGAGAGCAAATAATCTCTTTTTCATAATATCCTCATTTCCGCGTCAACCCGTTGACGCTTTAAACTGTTAAATCAACTCTTTTATCTTAATATGTTTTTTCCCGTTCGTCAATTGATGATTTCCCCGGACGAAAAAAAGCTCCGAAGAAGCATTTCAACGGAGCTTTCGCGTCTTTTTCTAGTGGTCTTCCATCCGCACCAGGAAGGAGAATTCGTAGTCTTCCTTTACGGGATAGGTATATTCCGGCGCACATCCGGGACCACAACTGCCGGTTCCGATGCCCATCTGGAATCCCTGTATGGTCACAAAGCAGCCGGTGGTCAGTTCGTCCTCCCGGTGTTTCATATGCAGGAGTTCCACGTCGCTGTATGGCTTGATCCCCAGTTCGAAGGGCTTGTCCACCGCTTCGAAGGTCACGCTGCCGGAAGGTCCCTTGACGGTGGCATAACGGCAATCGCAGCGATTTCCGCTTTCCTGGGGCTTTATATTGGGTTCCGTCATCTGCTGCAGGGTCGTCTCCACAGCGGTAATGATGGCCTGTTCCTTCATATCAGCGTAGCTCTCGGAATCTCTTCCGAAATAGGAGATCCGGTCAAACTCAGCCGGCAGGCAGAAGGTCTTGCCGAATCTGGGCAAAAAGCCTTTCCCCTTTGTGCAATGGATCTTGGAGGTGATCAAAAGGCCTTTGTCCGTCATCTGATAGATATCGGCAAAGGTAAAGTGCTTCTTTTTGCAGGTAATGGTTCCAAGAACCACCATCCTGCCCTCCTGTCTGGTAACAGACTCCACCTGCATCTGCTGGTCATAAAATTCCTCCATCAGGTTGACTCCCAGCAGATCCTTGTCGTTATCGGTGGCGGCACGGTACAGGATAGTATAGGGATCCGCCGACCGCAGGGTTACGCCGTTTCCGGTATAGCTGATCCTTCCTTCTTTTTCCAGGAGTGTATCCGGAAGCGTAGTAAGGCGCTCAAGTTCCTCCTGCAGGCAAACCTTTTCCACCAAAAGGATCTGTTCTCTGGCTACTTCCTGTCCCTCATACAGGGTATGGAAGGTTACGAACAGTTCGGTTCCCGTTTTCCGGGCCTGTTCCATCTTTTCCGCAACCGGAAGGGTGAAGGTCTCCTTTTTCAGCGGGAACACATCAAAGCACTTCTCCTCCTGCGTGCCGTCGCTGTAACAGATCTTCACGGTAAACTGTGCGGCAATACGGAACGAACGGGTGTTAAATATACTGAAACGCTCCCCTCCTTCATAGGTAAAACGAAGGGGTCTGTAGCAATGCCGGACGATCCGTGCACCGGTGGAAGGCCTCCGATCCGGGTAGAACAATCCATCGACGCAGAAATTGCCGTCATGCTCCCACTCTCCGTGGTCACCGCCGTAAGTGTAGGTACCGTCCTCATGGAGAACGGCGTGATCCACCATTTCCCAGACGCAGCCGCCCATATTATTGTCAAAGGCATAGATCTCTTTCCAATAGCTCTCGATGTTTCCGGGGCCCACGCCCATGGCATGGGCATATTCACACAGAAAATAGGGCCGATCGTTAAGTTCCCGCACCTTGGCGATCCCCAGTCCGGTCTCGTGCAGGCGCTGTGCCGGAGGATACATCTCACTGGCAATGTCATAGGCCTTTCGCAGGGAATGGATGGCGCTTTCATAATGAACCGGGATATTGGACACCTTTTTCAGATATTCATACATCTTATCCTGGTTCTGATACCCGCCGGCTTCGTTTCCAAGGCTCCACATCATAATGCTGGCATGCAATTTATCCCGCTGGTAGAGCCGCTTTACCCGGTCCATGTAATGCGCTTCCCATCGGCTATCATTGCTGATGCGGTTATAACTGGGCGGCAGACGGTGGGCAAATACCCCATGGGTCTCCAGATCTGCTTCATCCACCACATAGATCCCCTTCTCGTCGCACAGCTCCAGCAGATAGGGATCCGGGGGATAATGACTGGTCCGGATGGTATCGATATTATATTCCTTACACAGCTCCACATCCCGCTGGATCTCCTCCGGGGTCATGGTATAGCCTGCCGTAGGGGATGTATCGTGATGGTTTACGCCATGCATCTTAAGCAAACGGCCGTTGAGCAGATAGCGGTTCTTAAGGATCTGAATATCCTTAAAGCCCACCCGCAGTACCACACAACTGTCCGGTGTCTTCACATACAGGTTGTACAGAGTGGGATCTTCCGCCGTCCATTCGCAGACCCGCAGGTTTTCAAAGCTGTAGAATGCCCTGCCGTTTTCCGTATGCACCTTCAGGGTCCGTTTAAAGGCGATCCCTTCCAGGAGGATGGAGATATCCGTATCTTCTCCGCAGGTGGTCAGTGTACCGGATACGCTGTAGGTATCCTCCTCCCGGTTCTTCACCGTGTTCCACTCGATATCCCACAGGTCCGTGGGGGAATTTATGCGTAGCAGAACATCCCGAAAAATCCCCACATTGCGGAACATATCCTGGCATTCCAGATAGGAACCGTTACACCAGCGACGGACGACCACCAGCAGTTCGTTTCTGCCTTCCCTTACCAGGGTGGTCACATCAAATTCGGCAGTATTGTGGGAGCCTTCGGTGTAACCGGCAAAGGTTCCGTTCACATATACATCTGCGCAGCTGGCCACACCCAGAAATGACAGGGTGTAGAGCTTTGTCATATCATCTGCATCAAAAAAGGTCCGGTACACGCAGGCATAGTTATACTGCCCTTCCGGGGTCCGATATTCCGGCCCGGGGCCTTTCTTATCGGCGCCCATCCACATAAACACCTTCCCTACCGGTTCCTCTGTCGGGATCCTGGGAGGATCATAGGGAAACTGGTACCGGTAGTTTACATAGAACGGCTTGTCATACCCCTGAAACTGAATACATCCCGGCACCTTGATCTTGTCAAAGGGGATCAGATCGGTGTCCAGATTTTCCGGCATTTTGCCGGGCTTCGGAAAGAACTTAAAGTCCCATTCTCCGTTCAGACACTTTACCATAGGAGAGGCATAGCGTCTCTTTCCCGCCGGAACGGCAAAATAATAATCCGGGGCGGGATAGGGGATAAAATAGGATCTGGCAGGAAGCCGGTTAACCTCTATGGTATGAAAATCCTGAAAATGTTCCCGATCTATGTGATAGTACATAAATGAATTCTCCTGATAATGCTCTCGTTCTTTACTGTAAAGAAGATCATTTTCCGGCTTTGATCTGCTGATTGATCTCTTCCAGTTTCTCGTTGGTCAGAATGTATTTCTTAGCAAAGATACCGATGGCGATCAGCAGACCCACAATGGGAACGACGGTCATGAACAGACGCAGGATCCCTACGGTGGAAGCGGCCACATTGGTCACGACTTCCGTATCATTCTCTCCGATCTCACTGATGTTGGTGATCTCCAGGCAGATGGAAACCAGCAGAGTGGAAAGACCACTGGCCAGCTTTACCACAAAGGTCTGCATGGAAAAGATCACGCTGTCATCTCTGCGGTGATTCTTCAGCTCGCCGTAATCAACGGTATTGGCCAGGAACACGGTGGTCAGGATGGTCAGCATTCCGAAGGCCGCAAATACGAAGAATGCGGGGATCATCAGAATATACAGATTCATGACATTGGCCAGCATCAGCACCAGCATCACGCCATAGCCTCCGATGCACATGAAAAAGCTGGCATAAAATACCTGCATGGAGCTTAAGAACTTACGGATCAGCGGATAAAACAGCATCATGGAAAGGATCTGAATGCCGCCGCCGAAGGTGGTAAAGAGGGTGTATGCGCCTCTCCATCCTTCACCGCCGAAATCGTACTTGAAAAAGTAGATCAGAAGGCCGGATGTAATGTACAAAGACAGGTTGATGAGCACGATGGTGATCACCACGGTCATAGCCTGATCGTTCTGCACCAGGGCACGGAACATCTCCTTTACAGAAGGGGCGTCCACATCCACGGTGGACTTTTCCTTTACTGCCAGGCAGGTGATCAGAATGAAAACAAAGAATGCCAGGGCGATGATCAGAGCAAAACGGCTGAAGCCTGCCCGCTCATTTCCCTGTCCTAATGCTGCTACCGCCATGACACCGATAATGGTGATGAGGGCATCACCCACACCGGCACAGGAACGGGCCAGCGTGGTCAGGCCTTCCCGCTCGTCCCCGCTTCTGGTAAAGGCAGGGATCATGGACCAGAACGGAATATCCATCATGGTATAGGTAACACCCCAGATGATGTAAACAACCGCTGCATAAACCACCAGTCCGGTTCCGTTTAATGCGGGCGGAGCAGTATACAGCAGATACAGTACAACGGCATTTAATAAGGTGCCTGCAAAAAGCCAGGGTCTGAAGCGTCCCCACCGGGATTTGGTCTTGGCAACCAGTACCCCCATAAGGGGATCGTTAAAGGCATCAAATACACGGGCTGCCATGATGATGATACCCATGGCGATGGCACTGACGCCTAAGATGTCCTGATAATAATAGAGAATAAAGTTTGCGGAAAGCATGTAGGCAAGATCCTTTCCAAAGGCACCTAAGCCGTATCCCGCTTTTTCTTTTGCTGAAAGCATGTTTCGTAATTCCTCCCAAAACGATCGATTGTTGTTTTTATCCTAGAGACGCTCGGTCTGATCCATCTCCGGATCGTCTGCCTCCATGGGCGGGATATCGCCGTCCTGATCATGATCGGATGCGTCATGTCCTTCTCCGTCATGGAGATACTCACGGGTGGTCACCCGTTTCTTGTCTCTTTGCTCTTCTACCAGACCGGATAAGAGTTCCTTTACCTGGCGGGGGTGCTTCACACTGATGATGTCAAAGTCTCCCAATGTCTTATCCGCCGAGCAGCAGTGAATGGTTCCCACGCCGAACAGACGCTGTCCAAGGGTTCTGGTCAGGGACATATCCATGATGCGGTAAAGTCTTACCTCGTCTTCTCTTTGATTAAAAAAGCCTCTCTTGATGAACAGCCGCTGTGCATCCAGAGAATACACGGTAAAACTGAAGGGAAGCCCAAAGAGGGTTCTCTTTCTGTCTCTCCATACCTGCGCGGTGCCTGCTACGGTTTTCTTTTCTTTTGCCATGATACCTTCTCCTCGTGATGTGTTTTATGATAATTCGTCTAGTGTATTTCCGTATGGAGGCAGGAATTCCTCCATAAAATCATGAACCTCGGGAAGCTCGCTTTCCAGCGCCGCAATGGATCGCATGGTGGAAGTCTTGGCGGTGACAAACTCGGTGTTACCGGCCCGCTCTTCTTCAATGCATTTGATCAGAGCGGAGATCTTATCCGCTGCCTTGATCAGGCGGCGCATATAAACTTCCTCTTCGGTTTGTTCTCCGCGAAAAACAGACTCATAAGCGGGGCGCAGATCGGCGGGCAGCTTGTCCAAAAGCCGGTCCTCCGCAATGGCTTCCACTTCCTTATAAGCCTTTCGTATGTCATCGTTATAGTATTTTACCGGTGTGGGCATGTCTCCTGTGATGATCTCGGAGGCATCATGATAAAGCCCTATGAGTGCGGCTTTCTCTGCATCCAGTTGTTTTCCGTAACGGACGTTGCCGATGGTGCACAGCAGATGGGACAGCATGGCAACCTCCAGGGAATGCTCGCTTAAGGTCTCCGGCCTGGAATTGCGCATAAGGGCCCACCTCTCGATGTATTTCATCCGGGAGATCGTAGCGAAAAAGTTATAGGTCTGACTCATGCTTTCTTTCCATCCTTGTTTATGGTCTGGTCCTGCATGAACTTAATGGCCTCTGCTGCTGTTTCAAAGATCAGTGCCATATTCCGGGCGTCGCTTTCGGTAGACTCCCAGTAATGTCTGGCCATGCCTTCACAATAATTCTTGGCATTCTCCACCGTCTCCCGTGAGATCACATGGCCGTTGCAGTAGATCGTTCCGGTCTCCGGATTGAACTTGGCACTGCCGTAAAGGGTCATGAACGCATCTCCAAGACCGGCACTGCGCGCCAGCGCTTCGATCATGGCTGCTCTGTTTTTCTCATCCATATTGTCGTTGCTCCTTTTGTGTTTGACGAAAAGATTCCTCATCTATTGTACGGCATTTTAGTACATATTTACAACCAAAATCCAACTTTCGGGAAATCTTTTTGAGCAAGTGATGGAAACTATTATATATAACGCAGTTTCTCCAACCCTGCCAAGAATCTTTACACAAAAATGCAAAAATGATAGATTAATACTATGATCACCTTCATAGTTGCACTGGTTATACTATCTATCATCCTGTTATTTTGTATTGCCAGAACCTACTGGAGTACAAAAGCCATTGCCGGATCCGTGCTGCGCCTTCTGGCCAGTTCACTTTTACCGATCCTGGGCAATGTGATCCTGGTGGCAGGCCAGAATCCGGTTCTTGCAGATGCCGGTTACATCATCTATTTTGTGGGAACCGACGTCATGCTGTTGTTCCTTCTGCGGTATGTCCTGCTCTATTGCGGCTATGAGCATGTCCATCTGAGCATCCTGGTTTCCGTCTATTCTCTGTATTCTCTGGACTGCCTGGCTCTTGTTTGCAATCCCCTGTTTCATCACGTATTTTCGACCAGACAGATCACCCTGCCCAGCGGCCTGATCTATTATCAGCTGGTCTCTGACTGGTACCACTATCTGCACCTGGTACTTACCCTGCTCCTTGTTCTGTCCATCTTTCTTATCCTGCTCCATAAGCTGTTCACCAGTCCGAAGATCTACCGGGAGCGTTATCTGGTGATCCTGTTTTCCATGCTGGTGGTCTTTTTATGGGAAGCCTACTATATCCTGGCCAATATCCCCATCGATATGTCCATGATCGGCTACATCGCCTGTGGCGTACTGATCTATTATTTCTCCATCGAATACGTTCCTTATTACCTGATGGACCGCATGCTGTCCAACATCGTCAGCCACCTTTCCGACGGTCTGCTGTTCTACGACGAGGGCGGTAACTGTATCTACGCTAACGACAGTGCCTATCATCTGTTTCATCTGAAGGAAAAAAGGCTGGAAACTCTTCGCCAACTGGTGGAGTCCACCATTGGAAGCGACTGGCCGCTTCCCGATAATACCCTTTGTTCCCGCCGTGTGGATGCCGGCAACCAGGAACTGACCCTGGAATTCAGTATGCGTTCCCTCTATGACAAGCGCCATCTGCTGATCGGCAGCTTTATCAACATCCAGGACCGTACGGAAGAAGAACGCCGTCTGTCTCTGGAGCGGTATCTGGCAACCCATGATAAACTTACCGGCCTGTACAATGCCGATTATTTCTACCAATGTGCCGAAAAGCTCCTGCGGGATAATCCGGAGCGGGAATACCTGATGATCGGCTCCGATATCAAGGAATTCAAGCTGATCAACGACATCTACGGCAACCGTACCGGAGATGCCATCCTGGTGAAGCTGGCACGTACCATCGACCACTACGCAACGGGGGAGAGTGTCTACGGAAGACTGGACAACGATCGGTTTGGTCTGCTCATGCCCAAGGACCATTTCTCCGAAGAGCTTTTTGTAGAAGGCAGCAAGACCGTTCCCTATGTGGAAGCGGACATGAATTTCCCCATCGTCATCCATGTGGGTGTGTATGAGATCAAGGACCGTTCCCTTTCCGTGCAGATCATGATGGACCGTGCTTTTCTGGCCATTGCCGGGATCAAGAACGATCTGGAAAAACGGGTGGGATATTATACCGATCAGATCCGGGACGATATCCTCTGGGAGCAGCGGATCTCCGGAACATTGGAAGAAGCCCTGCGAAACGGAGACGTGGTTCCGTACCTGCAGGCACAGATCGGAGCCGGCGGCAAAGTCGAAGGTGCGGAGGTGCTGGTCCGCTGGAATCATGTTTCCGAAGGATTCCTCTCTCCTGCCCGTTTTATCCCCATCCTGGAAAAGAACGGCATGATCGTCAACATGGACCGGTACATCTGGGAATACGCCTGCAAGATCCTTGCCCACTGGAAAAGCCTGGGGCGCACGGACCTGTACCTGTCCGTTAATATCTCTCCCAAGGATTTCTATTTCCTGAACATCTACGAAACCTTTGTGGACCTGGTGGAAAAATACCGGCTGGATCCCAGATCTCTGCGGCTTGAGATCACAGAGACCATCATCATCAGCGATATCAAGCACCGCCTGCAGACCATTATGAAGCTGCGGGAATACGGATTTATCCTGGAAATGGACGATTTCGGCAGCGGCTACTCTTCTCTGAGTATGTTAAAGGACCTGCCCATTGATATCTTAAAGATCGATATGAAATTCCTGTATCAGACCCAGGCACCTCAGCGGGGCCGCACCATTCTGGATCTGATCATCAAACTGGCCAAGGAGCTGGATATGCCGGTGATCGCAGAGGGCGTGGAAACCGCAGAGCAGGTAGAATTCCTGACGGAAATGGGCTGCGATATGTTCCAGGGCTTCTACTTTGCGAAGCCCATTCCACTGGATGCTTTTGAGCAGAATAACCACATTGGCTCCTGATTTTACTGGTTTTTTCAGTTTTTTAACAAAATTCAAAAAAAGGACTTGCGTTTCCATGGGGAACAAGATATAATCAATTTTGCGCTTCGGGGTGTGGCTCAGTTTGGCTAGAGCGCCACGTTAGGGACGTGGAGGTCGCAAGTTCGAATCTTGTCACTCCGACGAGGACACGGATCAGATTTCTGATCCGTGTTTTTTTATGCCCTATAATATTGCCCTGTCATATCCGGTTCAACAAGGTGCAACAAAAAAGAGACGCCGCAGATTGCCTGCGCCGTCTCCTGTTTTTCTTTTTGATCCCTTATATTTCTTCGTTTCTTTCGTTTTTACATAGGTCAGCAGATCCTGGGTAGTCCTTCTCCCTGCAGTACGTCCAGTGCCCGGATGCCGCCGATGGGAGTCTTTAAAAGCAGGTCTCCTGCCTTTCCATCCGCTGCCTGACCGGGGTCTTCCACCCGTCCGATCACAACGGCATGTTCGCCGTAGGCTGCCCTGCGGATGGCGTTCAGTGCCTTCTCTGCTTCTTCAGCAGGTACTGCCGCGATCATCTTTCCTTCATTTCCCATATAAAGGGGATCCAGGCCCAGGAGGCCGCAGAAATCTCTTACCGCATTTGTAACCGGCAGTTTTTCTTCTTCCAGTGTGATCACTACGCCGGACGCTACCGCCAGTTCCTTTAACACCGATGCCAGACCGCCTCTGGTCACATCCCGCATGGTATGAACGTCCACCCGGTCCTTTTCCAGATTGGCTACCATTTCCGTTAAGGGCGCATTGTCGCTGACGATATCGTTGCTGATACTAAGGCGGCTGCCTAAGATAGCGGCGTGATGGTCTCCCAGATTACCGGAGAGGATCAGTACATCCCCCACCTGCAGGTTCTTTGCGGAGATCTCCACTCCGTCGGGAATAAAGCCTACACCGGCGGTATTGATCAAAATCCCGCCGTTTCCTTCGATCACCTTGGTATCACCGGCTACAATCTGTACACCGGCTTCCCGGGCCGTCTGTGCCATGGAGGACACGATCCGCTTTAAAACCTCTGTATCCGCCCCTTCCTGCAGGATAAAACCACAGGTCAGATATTTGGGCACGGCTCCCCGCATCAGCAGGTCATTGACCGTTCCGCACACACACAGCCGGCCGATATCTCCTCCCGGAAATTCAATGGGGGTTACCACAAAGCTGTCGGTGGTGACAGCGATCCTTCCGCTTCCTTCCACTACAGCAGAATCTTCCATTTCATTGAGCACATCGTTGTCGAAGGCTTTTGCAAATATATCCCGGATCAGCTCGGAAGTAGCCGCTCCGCCGCTTCCGTGGGCCATAGTTACGATCATGTTTATCCTTTCTGCCGCAATCGGCAGGGACTAATTGTCCCGATTTAAATAATTCTGATAGCAGCTTCCCTCGGAGGAAACCATGCAGGCTCCCTGGGGCGAAAGCGGCGTACATACCTTTCCGAAAAGCGGACACTCCTTCGATGCGATCTTGCCCATCAGAACCTGATCGCAGCGGCAGGCCTTGTTGATCTTCTGATCATCGTCCAGCCCTCTGCTGCCTGCATCATACAAGGAAAATTCCGGCTTTAAATACAGCCCGGAGCCCGGGATATTTCCCATTCCCCGCCATACTGCGGGACCGGGTTCAAAATAGGTCTCCATCTTTTCAAGCGCCCTGGTATTTCCCTGCTCTGTGACCACGGAGGTATAGAAGTTCTTTACCAGTACTTTGCCGGCCGAAAGGAGTTCTTCTTTCTTTTCACACATCCGCACGATGCCGTAGATCCCCGCCACCAGTTCTTTGGGGTTAAATCCCGTGATCCCGAAGGGGATCCGGTATTTTTGCGCCAAGGGGATATAGTAACTGCTTCCCGTGATCACGCTCACATGTCCGGGGGCAATAAAACCATCCAGCTTTGCACCGCCCTCGCACAGCCAGTCGATCACCGGCGGCATACATTTCAGGGCTGTGAGAAGCTGGAGATTGGTCAGTTTTTCTTCCCGGATGGCATCCAGCAGCACGGTGTATACCGGAATGGTGGTTTCAAAACCAACCGCCCCAAATACGTACCGCACCTGGGGATTTTCCTTGGCCAGACGGATCACATCCATGGGAGAATAGACCATCTCTACCTTTGCCCCCAGCCCTTTGCTTTCATTCAGGGTCATCCTGCTTCCGGGAATCCGGAGCAGATCGCCGAAGGTGGTAATGGTCACCCCTTCCTCCAGGGCCAGATGGATCAGCTGATCCACATAGCCGGAGGGAGATACGCACACTGGGCATCCGGGTCCCGAAACCAGTTTGATCTTCGGGGACAAAACGC
This sequence comes from Lachnospiraceae bacterium, assembly GCA_024683155.1. Classification (GTDB taxonomy): domain Bacteria; phylum Bacillota; class Clostridia; order Lachnospirales; family Lachnospiraceae; genus JAILDL01. The sequence goes on from JAIKYN010000036.1 coordinate 21,199, forward strand.
TGCGGATACCGGACTTTGCAATGGCCGCCGTATGGCTCCCGCACACTTCCATAAGGGTAATGGAAGGTCCGTCATATTGTTTCAGATACTCCATGTATTGTTCGATCAAAACGCATCCAGCTCCTTAAACAGATCTTCCAATTCGTCCGCTTCATCCTGACTGACGGTCTGAATGATACAGCCCGCGTGGACCAGAACCCGATCTCCCGGTTTTACCTCCACCAGGCCGGTGGCTGCTTTTACGATGTTACCGTTAAAATCCACACTGGCATATTTATCGTCGATCAGTTCCGTTACTTTTCCGGGTAACGCTACACACATATAAAACCTCTTTCTCACTGCCCAAGGGGCAGTACATACATCTGTCCCAGAGCTATGCCGCCATCGCCGCTGGGAACAAGCCGGTTGATATATACGGGAAGCCCTGTCTTTTTCAGGCTTTCCTCCAACAGTCCGGTCAGCAGGCGATTGTTCATGGTGCCGCCTCCCAGACAGATCCCTTCGATCTCACTTCTCTTTGATAATACCATATCTGCGATCCTGCGCGCCATGTCCGCCAGTGCTGCATGAAACTCCAGGGCAAGGGTCAAAGGATCCTCCCCGGCATTTCTTCGCAGGACCAGATCTGCCATAAACCGGGGAACATCCGCCCGGTAAATGGTCTTTTCCCCATCCTGCAGCGGCGTGATCGTAAAGGAAAGACGTCCTTCTTTTTCCAGCAGCTTTTTGTATAAGGCTTTCCTGCTGCAAGGCGCTCCTTCCCTCTCCAGCAGACGCTGTACTTCCTCTTCGGCAGCTTTTTGCAGCAATTGCGGGCATTCTCCCTCAAAACTGTTTTCCCTCTCCAGTCCCAAGATGGCACAGGCTCCGTCAAAGAGTCGTCCCGCAGAGGACGTATAAACTGTTTGCAGACCGTTTGCTCTGGCTGCCATGACCAGTTGCGCCTGCGGCTCCAGTGCAAAGGGGATCTCCTCTTTTGTAAGGTATCCCGCATCCGCCGCAGCAAGCCCGTAGCAAAGAGCTGCCTGCCAGGCATTTCTGGCTGCTGCATCACCGCCGGTGAGAGGAATATAGGATAATTGACCAACTCGGTCAAAGTTCTTTCGGTCACATACCAGAAACTCGCCGCCCCAGATGGCTCCGTCAGTTCCGTAGCCTGTTCCGTCAAAGGCGATGCCCAGTACGTTGTTCAGACCATATTCTGCCATCACAGCAGCGATGTGGGCATAGTGGTGCTGCACCGCTATCGGGTCGGAGCATCGTTTCCCGGTTTCCTGCACCGAAACATACCCGGGATGCAGATCGCATCGGTATTCCTCCGGTGTGATCCCAAGAAGCTCCTCCATATGGTCAATGCCTTCTCTTCTCTTTTGAGCTGCCCGATAATCCTCCAGGTCTCCGTAATGACCGCTGAGGTAAACAGCCTTTTCCCGTCCCAAGGCAAACACAGCTTTCAGATCCCCGCCTGCGGCAAAGGTATCCCGGGGCAAAGCTTCCTTTAGGAAAACCGGTTCCGGCACATAGCCTCTGGCTCTCCGAATGATCTGTACCTGTTCTCTTCCGGACATTTCCACCACCTGGACCACAGAATCATCCAGACCGTTGTAGATGGGCCGATCGTTTCCCAGCACCAGGTCAATACCGTCTTCCCGGAGATAGTCCAGGATATGGGAATCCTCCGTGACAATGGGCTCTCCGCCCAGATTTCCGGAGGTCATGACCAGAGGACCTGCCTGTTGCATCAGCAGAATCTGCACCGGGTCACAGGGCAGCATGGCACCGATATAGGCACTTTGGTCGCACACACCCTGCGCAAAACTCTTCCCCTTTGGCAGAGTTCTCTTCTTCGTCAGTACAATAGGGCGTTTGGAAGATTCCAACAATTCCCTTTCCAGCGGAGAGAGAATGCAATATTGTTCCACCCAGTCAATATCCGGAAACATAATGGCAAAGGGTTTGCGCTCCCGTTTTTTAAAGCTGCGGAGCTTTTGAGCCGCTTTTTCGTTATACGGATCGAAGGCGAAATGGTATCCGCCCACATTTTTGACAGCCAGGATCTTTCCCTGCTTTAAGGCTTCCCCTGCTTTGATCAGCAGACGATCGTCTGCCTCCTCCGACTCTTCCCGCAGGATCTGTCCCTTTTCCAGGCGGCACAAAAACAGCTTCGGCCCGCACTTCCTGCAGGCAATGGTCTGGGCGTGTCTTCGGATGTTATGAAGCTCTCCGTACTCTCTCTCACAGTCCGGACAGAAGGGAAAGATCTTCATGGTCAGGCTTTCCCGATCATAGGGCACCCGCTCCATGATGGAGTACCTGGGACCACAGGATACACAGCTGATAAAGGGATGATGATATCTGCGGTTAGCCGGATCTTCCAGCTCTCTTTGGCATCTGGGACAGGTGGCCACATCCGCAGGCAGGATCCGGATCCGGTCTGCCTCCCTGCCACTTTCCCGGATCACAAAGCGCTCCGGATCACCGGAAAGCAGCCTGTATTCTTCCTGCGTCAGAAAAAGGGTTTCGATCCGCTCCACCCTTGCCCCTGGCAGCTCCTGATTTTTTCCATCAAAAGAAGAAAGGCGATAAGAAAAATCTTCTATCACCTTTCTGTTTCCACATGCCAAAATGTGGACGATGCCGCCCACATTTTTTACAGTTCCCCGTATATTCAGTTTTTGTCCAAGCTCAGCGACATACGGTCTGAAGCCCACACCCTGGACCAGACCATATACCACCAGCTTGCACATCATAGTTTCATTCGTCATATACTTGGATCTAAATTGCGAAGAATCACTCCGTTTTGGGTGCTTCCGCTGCCGAAGCTGCTTCTGCTGCTTTGGCTGCTTCAGCAGCTTTTGCTGCTTCCGCTGCTTTCTTTGCTGCCATAGCGGCAGCGGCCTTCTCAGCTGCTTCCTTACGCTTTGCTTCTTCCGCAGCAAGGACCTCGGGAGACTTGGTATAAGTTGCAGCAACCTTCTCTCCGCCGGGTTCCTGATAACCGGGAACAACGCTGAGACACTTCTTAGGACATTTCTCTGCGCAGTAACCACAGACGATACAATTGAAACGGTCAATGGTCCAGGTTCCCTTGTTACGATCTACTTCCAGAGCACCGCAGGGACATACGCGCACGCACATACCACAGGAAATACAGTCATCTACACTGATCTCAATGTGGCCGCGGCTTCTCTCCGGATATACAGCCGGCTCAGCAGGATAGCTGGTCGTTACCGGCTTTTTAAACATATTTTTCAGCGCCGTAGGCGCAAATTGCATGATTGCCATATTAACCTCCTGTGTCACTTCATAGCGACTTCCACGTGAATGTTCATTACCGCTCGGTACAACTGATACAAGGATCAATTGTAAGCACCAGAAGGCCTACATCCGCCAGTTCTGTGTTCTTAAGCATCTCACAGAGACCGGGAACGTTTGCGAAGGTCGGTGTGCGGACTCTCATACGCTGCAGGTTCGGCTTACCGTTGGCTTTTACATAGTAGAACGCTTCACCACGGGGCTGCTCAACACGCATGAAATATTCACCATCGGGGTTACCCTTAATGGCTACAGCCAGATCGCCTTCTGCAGGGATCTTTGCCACCGCCTGACGGATCAGATCGATGGACTGGAACAGCTCCTGCATACGAACGTAGCATCTTGCATAGCAGTCACCGTCTTCACTGATGATCGGCTCAAAATCAAGCATCGGATATGCGGCATACCCTAAGGTTCTCATATCGGAAACCACTCCGCTGGCTCTTGCAAACGGTCCAACGGCACCAAGGCGATTGATCTGTTCCTTGGTCAGTACACCGACACCCTTTAATCTGGACTGTACGGAATAGTCGTTGAAGAAGGTCTTCTTCATCTCCTTCAGTTCTTCTTCCACTTCATCCATGGTGGTTAAAATGATCTTCAGCATATCCGCGGGGATGTCTTTCATTACACCACCCACTTTATTTACAGAGAAGATCAGACGTCCGCCGGAGGTCATCTCCTGCAGATCCAGAACCTTCTCACGTACTCTCCAGCACTGATAGAACAGGTTCTCAAAACCAAAACCGTCTGCCAGAAGACCCAGCCATAACAGGTGGCTGTGCATTCTTCCGATCTCAGCCCAGATGGTACGAAGGAATTTCGCACGATCGGGGATATCTACACCAAAGATATGCTCCACTGCTTCGCAATAGCCCATACCATGCTGGAAAGAGCAGATACCACAGGTTCTCTCTACAACATATGTCATCTGGTTAAAATCACGCTTATCAACCAGACCTTCCAAACCTCTGTGAATAAATCCGATGGAAGGAATTGCTTCAATGACTCTCTCATCTTCTACTACCAGGTCAATATGAATTGGCTCCGGAAGAACGGGATGCTGAGGACCAAAAGGAATTACGCTTCTTTTACCCATATCAGTTCTCCTCCTCTGTCTTCTGAGGGCCCATCGGTGCTTCCTGACGGATCCGGTACAACTTGTTCTCGTAGTCCAGATTGATCATCTTGATCTTCACACCAAAGAGTTCCTTCATCTCATTTTCGTAAAATACTGCAGCCGGTACGATCTCGGTGATACTGGGGATCTCGGTTGCGGGATCGATCACCACACGAAGATTGTGCAGCTGATACGTCTCATAATCGGAAAAGGAATAGCTCAGCTCGAACTTTCCGTCTACAAAGGCAGCACATGCCTGAGAGAAACGATATCCGGACTTGGTCAGTTCCAGAGATCTCTTAAGAAGATCGTCTGCTTCGATGACTTCCAGAATGTTTTCAGGATTTCTGATTTCACCCATTAGTTCTGTGCTCCTTTCTTTGCAGCCTTCTTCTTTTCCTTCACCTGCGCCTTGTATTCATTGGAGCGCTGCTGGAAAATACCGACTGCCTTAATGATGCCGTCCATGATGGCCTGCGGTCTTGCCGCACATCCGGGAACGTATACGTCCACGGGAATGGTAGTATCCGCACCACCTAAGATGTTGTAGCAATCCTTGAACACGCCGCCGGTACAAGCGCATACGCCAACTGCAACCACAACTTTGGGTCTGGGCATCTGATCATATAACTGCTTTACTGTATCCTGGTTCTGGGAATTAATACCGCCGGTTACCAGGAGAATATCTGCCTGCATCGGGTCACCTGTGTTCATGACACCCAGTCGTTCTGCGTCATAAACAGGAGTCAGGCAGGCAAGTACTTCAATATCACATCCGTTACAGCTGGATCCATCGTAATGGAGCAGCCAGGGAGATCTTGTAATGTTTGCCATCGTTTCTACCTCTTACCTTTACTTCATAATCATGAGAACCACCAGGTTAACGCCTGCAGAGAAGAAGGTGAGGATCCAGGTGATCTTCAACATATCCTGCCACTTCATACGGGCACTGGAGTTATCAATCAGGATTTCCAGGAAATATACTGCCAGGATCACCAGAACCGCTGCGAGGATGCTGATGGGATTGGTATTTACAACAAACAGACCGATCACACCTAAAAGGAATACATTCTCGTACCACTCGGTTACCTGGAACAGAGCCAGGTTCTTGGAACCCATCTCTGTGGTAAGGCCCTTGACCAGCTCCTGATGCATATGATGAGAAGTACTGGTATCAAAGGGAGACTTACGCATCTTAATGGTAAGGATAAATACAAAGGCTACAAAACAACCGGGTAAATATACCAGATAGCTGACAGATGTCTGAGCGATATCCCCTACGTTAAAGCTGCCGGCTGCCAGATAGAAACCTACGCAGGTAAGCAGTACGGCAGGCTCATAAGCCATCATCTGGATCAGCTCTCTCTGTGCTCCGATGGAAGAATAAGGAGAACTGGTTACCACTGCTGCAAAATACAGGAAAGTTGCAGCGGTGGATAAGATGAAGAAGCACATCAGCATATCACTGCCTGCCCAGAACATAACACCGGTCAGGACCATGAGAATAAAATAGGTCAGGATCAGGAATGTCTGAGCGGTTGCCACGTTAATGGTTTCCTTGTTAAATAACTTGATCACATCGTAGAACGGCTGTAAAAGCGGAGGTCCTACTCTTCGCTGCATCTTTGCGGAGATCTTACGATCGATCCCCTCCAGCAGACCACCGATAAAAGGTGCCAGCAGAATATAGCAGATCACTAAAATCCATTTACTCACAGACTCACACCTCCTAAGATCATACTTAACATAATTACCAGAAATGCAAGTGCAAAGATCTGGCTGGGGATCATCAGCTTACGCTGACCGATCACCTTGTGGAAATAGAAATTGGACAACCACAGAGTCTTCTCATCGCCGAAGGAATCGGTAAACTTGCGGTTATCACCGGTATTGATACCGTTCATATAAGAAAGCACGAACGTCTTACGCATTCTCTTACTGTATGCATAGGAAAGCACCGGTACTGCAAATACCACAACGATAACGGCCACCAGGGTATACAGGACACCCTGCGGGAGAACGTTCTGTGCCTCACCGAACATGCTGGTGATCAGAGGATTCACATAAACCTCGGACAGCATGGGGAATAACATACACAGCAGAACCATAAGGACTGCATGGATGGTCAGGGAGAAAGTCTCATTGGGCTTGGTCACATCCCGGAAGGTCTTCTCTTTCAAATGGCTGGCACTGATGATCTTGCCCATCCACTTGGTCCAGTAGAAGGAAGTGGTGGCAGAACCGAAGCAGATGAAGAATACCAGCATGATATTACGCTCATCTACAGATGCCTTCAGGGCAGACCACTTGGAGATCAGCATACCGAAGGGTGCCAGGAACATACCTGCGATACCGATGAACATGAAAATGGCCAGTCTGGGCAGAATGAACAGCAGACCGTGCATATCTTCCACATCTCTGGAATGGAGGCAGTTCTCGGTTGCTCCAACGTCCTGGAATAACAGGGACTTGGAGATCGCATGGAACAGCATTAAGAATACAGCAGCCCAGATGGTTTCCGGAGTACCTACGCCGGCGCAGGCAACCATCAGACCTAAGTTGGAGATGGTGGAGAACGCCAGAACCTTCTTGGCATCACTTTGTGCGATGGCCATGAAGGAGGTGATCAGGAATGTGAAGCCGCCGATGAAAGCGATCATGGTACCGGTTGTGGTCTCAGCCATTGCAGGAGACAGACGAAGGAGGACATAGATGCCTGCCTTAACCATCGTGGCACTATGCAGCAGTGCGGAAGAAGGTGTGGGCGCAACCATGGCTCCGATCAGCCAGGTTGAGAACGGCATCTGTGCTGCCTTGGTCAGTGCTGCAAAAGCGATCAGTGCAACGGGAATGGTAGCAACTACCTTGCCGGCTACACCTGCTTCAACCAGAGCATGCAAAGAAACAGTACCTGCATTGTATCCGAAATAAACAATTCCGATCGCCAGCGCAGTACCGCCGAATAAGTTCATCCATAATGCACGGAAGGAATTGTGGATCGCCTGCTCTTCCTTGGTATAACCGATCAGCAGGAAGGAAATGATGCTGGTCAGTTCCCAGAAGAAATCGATCCAAAGCAGATCCTCGGAAAGTACAAAGCCAAACATCGCACCTAAAAACAGGAACAGCAGAGAGAAGAAATAATATCTGCGATCTTCCAGGTCCGCATGATGCTTGTGATAACCGTGCATGTAACCTACGGCATAGATGATGATCAGAGTTCCGATCACCGCAATGATCAGTACCATTAAAATGGAAAGATGATCGATGTAAATGTGATCACACTCTTCCACCTCCGGGCCGTAAAGCTCAAAATATGCGATTAACATTGTGGGAATGATAGAAAGTAAACTGATCCAGTACTTTCTATACTTGAAACACAATACCGTTACAAATACCATGAGCAACAGCTCTGCGCCAAGGATCACATGATCCACCAGCTCCGTATCTGCATAACAGGTAATGGTCGTGCATCCACCCATGATCCACTGAACCAGCAACGTAAGTGCGGCACCGACGATCACGGCTGAACAGACATACGCAAGCGCTGCTCTCGCCTTGCTGTTTCTTGTTAAAAACATAACGAACGAAACGCAAAAAGGGAACAGTACTAAGAATGGAACAACTGCCATATTTTAACCTCCGTGGCTTTCAATATAAATTATTTACTCGCGCCTTTTTACCAAATATAGATTATAGGATATTACGATATAAAAGTCCACGCAGAAAACGAACAAAAAAACATTTTTGTGTATTTTTTAACGAACATTTTTCCAATCCCCCCTCCCCCCATAAAAAAAGCCCTGTTTTTCAGTAAAACAGTGCTGTGCTATAATAACAGAAAATGAGGATTGGAAATATAAAAAAATGCATGAAATGAGCTACATGATCCGCCTGATCAACCTGGCGGAACAAACTGCCCGAGAGCAGAATATCACGGATATCAAAACCATGACGGTAGAGGTAGGAGCCATGACCGGCGTCCTTCCCTACTATCTGAATAAGTATTTCCCCACTGCAGCGCAGGGGACTTTGCTGGAGCATGCTACCCTGGAGATCATCGAGATCCCCGTTACCACAAGGTGCGATGATTGTGGGAAAGAATACGCTCCTTCCAAAGACAACGAATATTCCTGTCCCCACTGCGGCAGCAAGAACGGCACCGTGATCGCAGGACGGGAAGTAACCCTTCGCAGTATCATGGCCGAATAAACCAATATCTCACAGATCAGGAGGAAATCATGCCGGAAGTAAAAGAAGTCAGAGAACCCGTTATCATTGGTATTGCAGGCGGAACCGGATCCGGTAAATCCACCTTTACCAATCGGATCAAAGATATGTACGGAGATCGTGTCTCCGTGCTGTACCATGACAGCTATTACAGGGCACAGGACAATCTGTCCCTGGAAGAGCGGATGAAAGTAAACTACGATCATCCCGACTCACTGGAAACGGAACTGCTGCTGGAGCATTTAAAGGAGCTGAAGGCCGGAAAAGCCATTGAATCTCCTGTTTATGATTATACCCAGCACAATCGTTCCAAAGAAACCGTAACCGTAAAACCCACGGATGTCATCCTTCTGGAAGGCATCCTGGTCCTGGCAGACGCAAAACTGCGTAAGCTTCTGGATATTAAGATCTTCGTGGATACCGATGCCGACGAACGGATCCTTCGCCGTGTCCGCAGAGATACACTGGAACGGGGAAGGTCCATTCAAAGCATCATCGATCAGTATCTGGCAACCGTTAAGCCCATGCACAACAAGTACGTGGAGCCCAGTAAGGCTTACGCCGATATCGTGGTAAACGGCGGGCTCAATGACGTAGCCCTGGACATCGTCGCAACCAAGGTTGCCAAGATCCTGAAACTGGATTAAATCCTTTATTTCATTTCTTTCAGAACTTCCAGAAGATATTCCCATACTCTCTGAGAAGAAGAGATACTCAGCTTCTCGTTGGGGGTATGGATATCTTTCATATCAGGTCCGATGGAAACCGCATCCAGATCCGGTTTCTTATCCATCAGAAGACCGCATTCAAGGCCGGCGTGGATCACAACCACTTCCGGCTCTTTGTTATATACCTTCTTATATACCCGGATCATTTCCTCTCTAAGAGGGGATTCCTGCTTATAAGCCCATCCCGGGTACAATCCTCTCAAAGAACTTTCACACCCTGCAAGGGATGCTACGGCACGAACCTTTTGGATCAGAGCTTCCTTCTCCGATGCAACGGAACTACGCACGGAGAATCCCAGGCTGACCACCTTATTTTCCGTACGTACCAGACCCATGTTCAGAGAAGTCTGAACCAGTCCTTCCACATCGGAACTCATGGTCTGTACGCCGCCCGGCATTACAAGGATCAGCTGCGCAAATTTCGCCGTATCTTCCGCAGACATAACTTCTGCGTCCTGATCGTTCTTCTGTGTGATCAGGATCTCCACTTCCGGATCCCGTACATACAATTCCTGCCGGATCTCTTTTTCCAGTGCATGGATCTGATCCACCACTGCTTCCGTATCTTCCGGAGAAACGAGGATCACTGCCGTGGCCTCTCTGGGGATGGCATTGTCCGCATTGCCGCCTTCCATTTCCTTAAGATATATACCACGCCCTGCAAGCACATTCAGTACGCGTCCCATAAGGCAGTTGGCATTTCCTCTGGCCTTATGGATCTCTTCACCGGAATGACCTCCCAGAAGACCGGTAATGGTAACGGTGAGCAGATTTCCTTTACGGATACTATAGGGTGCCTTATACAGCACATCCACACGTCCGCCACCGGCACAACCAACGGTAAACACTCCTTCTTCTTCGGAATCGATGTTGATCAGCTTCTTACCCTTCAGGGCAGAAAGATCAATATCTCTTGCTCCGTCCATGCCGCCTTCTTCGTTCACCGTAAGGATCACTTCCAAAGCCGGGTGGGGAATATCCTTTGCATCCAGCAGAGCCAGGGCATATGCTACTGCAATACCGTCATCGCCACCCAGGGTGGTTCCTTCCGCATAAAGATAATCTCCTTCTACGCCCAGGCGTAAAGGATCGGTGAGCAGATCCATATCCACACCGGGATCCTTGGCCAGCACCATATCCATATGTCCCTGCAGGATCACAGGTTCGCACTGTTCATAACCGGCAGTGGCAGGTTTCTTGATGATCACATTCTTTGCAGCATCCTGGATGTACTCCAGACCTCGCTGTCTGGCAAAATCTGCCGCGTAATCGCTGATCGCATCCACATGATAGGTTCCTCTGGGGATCTGGCTGATCTCCTCAAAGAAATGAAAAACGTTCTGTGGCTGCAGTCCGTCTAACTTACCCATAGCTTATCTCATCCCTTCTGTTTATTTCCCGTATGACGGGATCTGTCTAAATACGAACAAAAGCCTGTGTTTCCACACAGGCTTTCCATATTCATGATTAGTTCAGTTTGCTCTTTGCAAGCTCTGCAAGGGTTGTAAAACCTTCTGCATCGTTTACTGCCAGCTCAGCCAGCATCTTACGGTTGATATCAACATTTGCCAGCTTTAAGCCATGCATTAACTTGCTGTAAGATAAACCGTTCAGTCTTGCTGCTGCATTGATACGAACGATCCACAGCTGTCTGAACTGACGCTTTCTCTGCTTTCTGCCTGCATAAGCAGATGTTAATGCTCTCATAACAGACTGCTTTGCGATTCTGTACTGCTTTGATCTTGCTCCGTAATAACCCTTTGCAAGCTTTAATACTCTATTATGCTTCTTTCTGGCGTTCATGCCGCCTTTAACTCTAGCCATTTTAAATAACTCCTTTCAAACATATGATCCATCTTTAAAATCTGCGAAATTATAAATAAGGTAAGATCTTCTTCATTGTCTTAACATTGGTTGCATCTGTAATCGCAGACTTTCTCAGATCTCTCTTACGCTTAGTAGTCTTCTTGGTCAGAATATGAGACTTGTACGCCTTATTTCTCTTTAACTTTCCTGTACCTGTAGCTTTAAAACGCTTTGCAGCTGCTCTGCTTGTTTTCATCTTGGGCATAACTAAACTTCCTCCTATCGTTTCTCACATAAAAACATTGTCATACTTCTGCCTTCCACTTTCGGAGCTTTCTCCACGGAAGCAATATCTGCCAGTGCCTCGGCAATATCGTCTAAGATATGCTTGCTGCTGTTCATATGTGCCATCTCACGGCCACGGAAACGCAGTGTGATCTTAACGCGATCTCCCTTGGACAGGAACTTTCTGGCAGCAGACACCTTAGTGTTCAGATCATTGGTATCGATGTTGGGAGAAAGACGAATCTCCTTGATCTCAATGGTCTTCTGCTTCTTCTTAGCTTCTTTTTCTTTTCTGGTCTGTTCGTATTTGAACTTACCATAATCAACGATTTTACAAACGGGAGGCTTAGCGGTAGGCGCAATCTTAACCAGGTCAACGCCGGCTTCCTGTGCCAGTGCCATGGCTTCTTTGGTGCTCATTACTCCCAGCTGCTCTCCGTCCGCGCCGATAACACGAACTTCTTTGTCTCTGATCTGTTCATTGATGAATAAATCGCTAATGGTTTTTCCCTCCTGTAAACGGGTGCATAAAAAAAGTGGATAGCATAACTATCCACTTTCAAATCTCATAAATAAGACCGGAACGCTTACCAGCAACTTAGGCCGTAAGGTGAGAGCGGATACTCTGCTTGTTGTCTTGCATCAATATGCAACTTACTTTGATAAGATAACACCTGACTTACGGTAAGTCAAGCATTATTTTGATCTTCTTTCGTTGATCTTTTTCGACCGCCTTACTTCACTGAACTTATTTCTTTGCAGCTGCTTTCTTAGCCACTGCTGTCTTAGCGGTTGTGGTCTTGGTTGCTGCAGCCTTTACGGTTGCTGTCTTAGCTGCTGCTGTCTTGGCTGCTGTCTTGGTTGCTGCTGTCTTAGCGGTTGCTGTCTTGGCAGTTGTGGTTTTTGCTGCTGCAGTCTTAGTGGCTGCTGTCTTGGCAGTTGTAGTTTTTGCTGCCGCAGTCTTAGCGGTTGCTGTCTTCTTTGCTGCAGTGGTCTTCTTTGCAACGGTGGTCTTCTTTGCTACTGCAGTCTTAGCAGTTGTGGTCTTGGCAGCAGTTTTCTTTACAGGGGCCTTAAAAGAGATGGCATCAAATGCCAGCGCATCTTCATAGCTTCCTTCTGCCGCATTCTCTTCAAATAACTTGGAAAGCTTCTTCTTTCCGGTTACAACAGCGAGAGCATCCTCTGTGGAAACAAAGACGAGTACATTTCTGTCATTGTATTCCCAGGGTTGTACATCGATCTGGCCGTCTTCCTTCACTTCTACGTAGAAAGCTCCTTCGCCTTCGCCTCTTACGTTGAACTGCACTGCAACATGCCGACCGACTCTTTCAGCACTTGCCTTTGCATATTCAGCTTCTGCCTTAGCAACTAACTCAAAAAAATTCATAATAGAACAACTCCTCCCTTCAGATTGTCCCCGCAGCCCTATGCTACGTTTGCATCTTCTAGCATTATTACTTTTATCAGTAACCCCTTACCGATTCTTCCCACAGCACTTTTTGTATTTCTTACCGCTGCCGCAAGGACAAGGATCATTGGGGTATACCTTCGGTCCCTTACGAATGGTGGTAGACTGCTTCTGTTCCTTATAGAGTTCCTTACGCTTCTCTTCATCGAAGATCTCGTTCCACTCTTCCAGATTGTAAAGCCAGTCAGCATCTGCTGCCACCATGTTCTTATATAACAGTTCGGTATCAAAGCCCAGATTGACCTCGGTATCCTCGGTCATCTCCTCAATGGGATTGGCCTCCTTCAAACTGTCGTTAATGCCATCCAGAAAACCTGTCATGGTCATTAAGTCTACGCCGTACTTCTCCGCCAGTTCCTTAACAGTTCCCTTTACCACCTTCTTGGGAGAAGCCAGAAGCTGCTGATAGATCTCCTTCTCCTTCAGGAAATAATTCTGCCATAACTGCTGAAGTTGCTGCTTATTTGCGTTCTCATCATATGCTTTGGAACGCCACTGCTCTAATAAAGCCATGTTTTTTATCCTTTCAATATCAAAAAACGCTCTCTCCCATTACTTCGCAACAAGAAATCAGCGCTTTCCCTTGTACTCGAATAGTATACTCAATTCAAGATTGCTTTTCAAGTACGCTTTATGTTACCGTATCCTTACAAAAGGCTCTAAACAAAAGATTTTCAAGAGGTTGAACCCATGACAGAAGAACGTAACACAAAGAAAAAACCCACTATGAAGCAGATCGCAGCCATTGTGTGCATCGTGATCCTGGTCTTACTGTACATCGTTACCCTGATCGCCGCCATCTTTGATCGCAGTGCGGGCATGCGCATGTTCAGCGGTTGCCTGGTAGCCACCATCGGCCTTCCCATTTTGCTCTGGATCTATCTGCTCTGCTACGGATACTATACCAAAAAGCACACCATTGCAGACCTGGATATCCTCCGGAACACCAATCTTGCTTCTTCCAAAGAGGAGCCGGAAAATGATCCCGACTCCACAAATGATCTATGATCTTATAAAGTAGCGCCCTGCCGGGTTAACAGCTTTTCCACGCTGACCAGTTTCACGCAGACGGTAAGCAGCTCGGCGGCTACTTTCAGATCTTCCGCAGGCGGGAAGGACGGAGCGATCCGGATATTGGCATCCTTAGGATCCTTGCCGCCGGGATAGGTCGCTCCTGCAGGAGTCATTACCACACCCGCCTTGGCGCATCTGGATACTACCTGCTTTGCGCAGCCATCCAGGGTGTTAAAGGAAATAAAATAGCCTCCCTTGGGCTTGGTCCAGGTGGCAATGCCCAGTCCGGACAATTCTCTGTCCAGAATCTCCAGAACCGCTTCAAACTTAGGTCTTAAAATATCCGCATGCTTGCGCATGTGTTCCTTCATGCCGTTAATATCCCCGAAGAAACGCACATGACGCAGCTGATTTACCTTATCATGTCCGATGGTCTGGATCTTCAGCTGCTTTTTAATATCTTCCAGATTGTTCAGAGATGTTGCCAGGCAGGCAATACCGGAGCCGGGGAAACTTACCTTGGACGTGGAAGCAAACTTATAAACCATATCCGGATTGCCGGCTTTCTTACACTCTGCCAGGATCTCGATGAGCTGATCCTGATCGTCGTCATACAGATGGTGGATGGTATATGCATTGTCCCAGTAAATACGGAAATCCTTGGCTGCCGGCTTTAATCTTGCAAACCGTCGTACCACTTCATCGGAATAGGAATTGCCGGTGGGATTGGAATACTTGGGTACACACCAGATACCTTTGATGCTCTCATCGGAAGATACCAGCTGTTCTACCATATCCATATCCGGTCCGTCTTCCAGCATGGGAACGCACACATTCTCAATGCCGAAATACTGGGTGATGGCAAAATGACGGTCATACCCGGGAACCACGCAGATAAACTTTACCTGATCCAGCTTGCACCAGGGGGTCTGTCCCATAACACCGTGGGTATAGGAACGGGAAATGGTGTCATACATAACGTTCAAAGAGGAATTACCGTAGATCAGCAGATTATCTGCAGGAACTTCCATCATGGCACCCATAAGCTCTTTGGCTTCGGGAATACCATCCAGCACACCGTAGTTGCGGCAGTCGGTTCCGTCTTCGTCTGTAAGATCCGCATCACTGGTCAGCACATCCATCATACCCATGGAAATGTCCAGCTGGTCCACACAGGGCTTACCGCGGCTCATATTGAGGTTCAGTTCTCTGTCCTGGAACTCCTTGTATTTTGCGGTAAGATCCTTCCGCAGTTCCTGTAATTCTTCCACGCTTAATTCCGTGTACGCTTTCATAAACTCCTCCTTAGCATCTTATGCTCTTCCGGATCCGGAAAGCATCCGCTCCAGATCCCGGTCCACCTGTTCCTTTGTCATAAAAGGGATGGTATGAATCCCCATATTCTCTGCTGCAGGCAGATTCCGGGGCGTATCATCAATAAACACACATTCATCGGCCACCAGATCATAACGGTCCAGCAGCAGCTTATAGATCTCAGGATAGGGCTTGATCACCTTATCCCGGAAGGAAAGGATGCCACCGTCTGTCTCTTTTAAAAAGGACAGCGCATCGGCACATTCGTAGTAAGCTTTCTCCGAAAAATTGGACAGTACAAAGACCTTATAGCCCCGTTTTTTCAGGCTGCGGATCCAGGGAATGGCATACTCCCTTTTGACCACCAGATCGGTAACATCCGCAAAGGTCTCACGGATCTCCTTCTCGATCCCCGGATCATTCTCCACAAAATGATCCATCAGTTCTTCAAAGCTCCAGACGCCCCGGTCAAATTCATGCCAGTCTTCGTCTTCCACCGTGGCTTTGCCGATCCGCTTTCCGATCTCCGGAGCATAGCCTCTGTCTTTTATAAAATCCTGCCACCGAAAATCAGTGAGCACGTTTCCGATATCAAAAATAATATTCCTGATCAATGCTTCCATCTCCGTCTGTGATCATCATTCCGTTATAGATCAGATCCAGCAGATTACGGGCCGCTTCCGACAACGGATTGCGGTTGTCCGTGATCACACAGAACTGCCGCTTGGGGATCATCTTATTGAACCGCAGTTCAAACAGCTTACCGCTGGAGAGCTGTTCCGATGCAAATTCCTTCATCACCGAGCCGATGCCCAGATTGCGAAGGGCAAACTGTACGATCATATCACTGGTGGAAAGTTCGAATTCCGGATGGATCACCACGCCGTTGGAATCCAGGAACTGATCCATATACCGTCTGGTACTGGTATTTTGTTCCAGGGAAATGAGCGGCAGATGTTCTAGCTCCTGGAAGTCCAGCGTTTTATTTTTGTACTGCATAAAACGTCTTCCCGCCACAAATACATCCTCGATCTCCCGCACCTTCACCGCGCTGATATTGTCTCCCGCTTCAAAGGGTGTGCTGACCACACCGAAATCGATCTTGCCTTCCTGCAGGAACCGGATCGTCTCCGGCGTAGGCGCGTTGGAAACAATCGCCTTAATGGAAGGGTGGGATTCGTGGAACTTCTCAAGATAAGGAAGAAGGAAGAAACGAAGGGTCATGTCACTGGCCCCGATACGGATCTCTCCGATGTCCAGGTTCAGCATCTGCCCCAGCTTCTGCTCTCCCATTTCAAACTGCTCGTATCCCTTGGATACATAAGAATACAGCAGTTCCCCCTCTGCCGTCAGACGGATGCCTTTGGTAGAGCGGGAAAATAATTTGGTACCCAGGCTGGTCTCCAGCTGTTTCATGGACTGGCTCACCGCGGGTTGGGATATATTCAGCTGTACGGCAGCCTCTGTGAGACTGCCGTAGCGAGCTACATAATAAAAGACTTTATAGTATTCCAGATTGTTCAACATGTCGCTGTCTCCTCATACAGAAACGGCACGTCGCCCATCATTATTTCTTCAGGGGACTTTCACGATAAATGATATCACTTCTTCCGGGTCCGTTACTTACCATGGTGATGGGGTAACCGATCTGCTCCTCGATGAATTCCACATACTTGCGGCAGTTCTCGGGAAGATCCTCATATTTCTTAATGCCGCGGATCTCGCATTTCCATCCGGGAAGGGTCTTATATACCGGCTTCGCCTTGGCAAGCTGTGTGGTTACGGGGAAATCGGTGGTCACGGTTCCGTCCACATCGTACCCTACGCAAACCGGGATCTCATCCAGATAGCCCAGAACATCCAGTACCGTAAAAGCAACATCGGTGGTTCCCTGCAGTCTGCAACCGTACTTGGAAGCTACGCAGTCAAACCATCCCATTCTTCTGGGACGACCGGTGGTTGCGCCGTACTCTCCGCCGTCACCGCCGCGTCTTCTAAGCTCATCGGCTTCCTGTGCATCTTCGATCTCGGATACGAAAAGGCCGGCTCCTACTGCAGAAGAATAAGCCTTGCAAACCGTTACGATCTGCTTGATCTCATAAGGCGGAAGACCTGCTCCGATGGCACCGTAGGCTGCCAGTGTGGAGGAAGAGGTAACCATGGGATAGATACCGTGATCGGGATCCTTCAGGGTTCCCAGCTGACCTTCCAAAAGGACGGTCTTGCCTTCCTTCAGCGCTTTATCCAGATATAAGGAAACATCGCATACGTAAGGCTCTACCATGGTGCGATATTCCTTCAGGGTATTCATTAATTCTTCCACATCCAGTAAAGGCTTGTGATACAGATGCTCTAACAGGATGTTCTTGGTGACCACAACCCGCTCCAGTTTCTCTCTGAGAGCTGCTTCATCAAAGAGCTCGCTGACCTGGAAACCGATCTTGGCATACTTATCGGAATAGAAAGGCGCGATACCGGACTTGGTGGAACCGAAGCTCTTGCCGGCCAGACGTTCTTCCTCATACTGATCAAATAAAATATGATAAGGCATTACGATCTGTGCACGATCGGATACCAGGATGTGAGGCATGGGAACATTACGATCCGTAATGGACTTGATCTCGTTAAACAGGATCGGGATGTTTAATGCCACACCGTTACCGATGATGCTGGTGGTATGCTGATAAAATACACCGGAAGGAAGGGTATGTAATGCGAACTTACCGTAGTTGTTCACAATGGTATGTCCTGCATTGGCACCACCCTGAAAGCGAATGATAATGTCCGCATTCTCTGCCAGCATATCTGTGATCTTTCCTTTACC
The DNA here is from genome assembly GCA_024683155.1 of Lachnospiraceae bacterium. Classification (GTDB taxonomy): domain Bacteria; phylum Bacillota; class Clostridia; order Lachnospirales; family Lachnospiraceae; genus JAILDL01. Next base: position 39,306 of record JAIKYN010000036.1, read on the forward strand.
TTCGTCGCCCCAGTTGGCGCCGACTACTGCCTTAACCATGAAAACCTCCGTTCCGGAGAAAGGTATCTCCCATCTCCCACAAAAAAGGGAGACAGTCCTGTAAAACCGCTCCCTTGCGTTTTTACTTCATGAGTATACCAAAGGAATACTTATAAGTAAAATCAATATATTTTATGTTATTCATAAGTAGCGCTTATAGGAACGGAACATTCCTTTATTTACGGCATTTTCCAGTGCAGCCGTTTCTCCCGTCATGCATCTTTATACATTGATGGTGGCGGTTACACCCAGCAGATCCTTGTTGGCATCCAGAATGGGCTGTACGGTATTCTTAAGGAAATTCGTGGTCTGCTGCGGCGCATACCCTACATAAAGCTTCGGATCCATGGACTTCATCAGGTCCTCTTTCTTAAGACCGAACTTGGGATCGGCTGCGATAAGATCCAGCAGATTATTCTCCAGGCCCTCTTCCTTCACATGCTTGCCTGCTTCCATGGAAAGGACACGAATGGCTTCATGGAGTTCCTGACGGTCTCCGCCGGCATTGACCGCATCCATCATGATATTCTCGGTAGCCATGAAAGGAAGCTCTGCCATCATATGCTTCTCGATCACCTTGGGATATACCACGAGGCCATCCACCACGTTGAGACACAGATCCAGAATACCGTCCGTTGCCAGGAATCCTTCGGGCACGGAAAGCCGCTTGTTGGCGGAATCATCCAGGGTACGCTCAAACCACTGGGTTGAAGATACAATGGCGGGGTTTAATGCGTCTGCGATGACGTAATCGGCCAGAGAGCAGATTCGCTCGCTTCGCATGGGATTTCTCTTATAAGCCATGGCGGAAGATCCGATCTGTTTCTTCTCGAAGGGTTCTTCCACTTCCTTCAGATGCTGCAGCAGACGGATGTCATTGGCCATCTTGTGGGCGCTGGCTGCGATCCCTGCCAGTACGTTCAGTACCCGGGTATCCACCTTACGGGAATAGGTCTGTCCGGATACGGGATAGCATCCGCTAAAGCCCATCTTTTCCGCGATCATGGGATCCAGACGATCCACCTTGGACGTATCTCCGTGGAACAGTTCCATGAAAGAAGCCTGGGTTCCGGTGGTTCCCTTACAGCCCAGAAGCTTCATATGATCCAGGGTAAATTCCAGTTCTTCCAGATCCAGTAAGAATTCCTGCATCCACAGCGTCGCACGTTTTCCGACGGTGGTGGGCTGTGCGGGCTGGAAATGTGTAAAGGCCAGGGTAGGCTGTGCCTTATATTTATCCGCAAACTTAGAAAGCTCTGCCAGTACGTTGATCAGCTTCTTACGGACCAGCTTCAGGGCTTCGGTCATTACGATGATGTCGGTATTATCGCCTACATAACAGGAGGTAGCTCCCAGATGGATGATCCCCTTGGCACCGGGACACTGCACGCCGTAAGCATATACATGGCTCATAACGTCATGGCGCACTTCCTTCTCCCGGGCGATGGCCACTTCGTAATTGATATCCTCTGCGTGAGCCTTCAGCTCGGCGATCTGTTCGTCGGTGATGTTAAGACCCAGTTCCTTCTCGGTTTCCGCAAGGGCGATCCACAGTTTTCTCCAGGTGTGGAACTTCATGTCCTGTGAAAAGATGAACTGCATCTCCTTGCTGGCATAACGCTGGGAAAGCGGGCTTTGATAGATTGCTGTTTCCATTGTATTCTCCTGTCTGAATCAGGGAAATGTCCGGCTTTTTCCGGCCACTCCGATATTTTTACGCTCCATTACAAATGATACGTGAGGTGCTTTTGCAAAATCAATGGTATTTTTCTCTGATTTCATCTGCATATTGCGGATAAGATACAAGCAGATTGTCTAATTCGGATCTTGTCATCTCCAGCGTCGCCTTGTTGTAATCCATCTGCTTGCGCAGTTCCTGACGCTGCAGGATCAGACGATGGCGGATCTCCACCATTTCCCGGTTGTCGAAGATGGCCTGGGCCTGGTGGATCCAGATCTCCGGTGTCTTTACCCGGTATCTTCGAAGCAGCTGCACCAGAAGGGACTTGTACCGGTTCAGGTCATCCTCCATCTCCATGAAATGCTGGCGCTCTTCCTTTTCTTCCAGATACTTTTTATACATCCGCTCAAACTGCTGCCCGTTCTTCACTTTATACTTCAGGCACAGATAGTCGATGAGGTTCTTATTGTTCACATAGCGGATCTTCACCGTATTTTGCAGACCGATGAGACGGTTGATGGTATTCTCCACCCGGCGAAGCTCCTTTTTGGCATCCATATAGCGGGCAAACAAAAAAGCCGTGACCACAGCCGCTGCTGCCGCTGTAAGCATATATCCCAGCTGGGTATCCAGATGAAACGCCATCTGCAGGATCACCAGCATCACAAAGCAGACCATCAGGGCTACCAGACAGATCATGGCCATTCCCTTATAATTGGCCATATCCCTCTGCAGCTCCCGTCTGCGGTACTGATAGGCACTTCTTTCTCCGTCCAGGCGGCGCAGATCCTTCCGGATCTTCTCATGGTACTCTTCCGCTCCTTTTAATTTAGCGATGCCTTCCTCCGCTTCTTCACCGATGCGTTCCATGGCTTCAAACTGATCATCGGGAAGGCGGTCCTTCTTCTCTCTGTATTTTACCCGGTCTACCTGAAGATTCTCGATCTTCAGAGCATAGGAACAGAGCTCCGTCTTATCTTCCGGAGGAAGGGACTCGATCTCCTCCATATCCGTTAAAAGGGAGGTGACCCGGGCATATTCTTCTTCCAGGCGCTCTAACTCCGCGCCGGCTTCTTCCACCCTTGCCACGCAATTGTCCACGTAGTCTCCCCGTTGCATGGGATTGTGCATATCCAACTTGCGCTGGCGCACCGGGATCAGCTGTTCCGGATTTTTGACCAGTTCTTCTTCAGAGCTTAGCTCCTCGGGAGCATCCAGGTCTTCTTCTGTCATCTTACGTCGGAAAAAATCAAAAAATCGACTCATAGGTTATGCCTCGTCCGATGCACTTTCTCGGTAGTCATACTTCAGGTTCTGGATCCGGCGATGGATCTCGTCAAAATAATCGTACTGCTTGCCATCGGTGATCTCTTTGGTCTTTACATATTCCGGAGAGTAGGTCCAATCCCGCTCCAGGGTGCTCACATCGGCCTCCAGCGCCATGGATGCACGGTTCCATTCGGGATGGGCCGAGATAAACCGGATATATTCTTCCGTAGGCGCATACATCCTTACAGCTGCCAGATACGCCTGGATAATGGTCTGATCCTCCGGCAGAAGATCCGCCGCCCGGGCAAACGCATCCGCCGCTTCCTGATACAGAAACAGGTTAGCCAGGGCCGTTCCCATGTTGCACAGAACATCCCCATGGAACTTCCGGTCTGCATCGGGCATATCTCCCAGCAGCTCCTGGTATTCCTCCACCGCACGGATGTACTTCCCTACAGAGAGCATGTAATCCGCATGATGACGGCGTTTCTCATAGGTGGTAAGGCCGGAGCCCGTCTGCAGGATATTCTCTACATAATTCACCTGCCTGGTATCATAGTTCCCGGTGTAATCCAGGATGATCCCCGCCAGTGCCCCTGCCGAACCGTTCTGGTTCATCAGCTCGTGAAGACTCTTGGCCAGATCCTTTAATCCCAGAGAATGATCGATCCAGCTGACCAGATCCCGATCCACCAGAGAATCCTCCAGCACAAAGGCATTCTCACAGATGACATAGCACAGCTCTTCGATGCTGTACACATGAATGTCCGCGTTCTTAACATAATATGGAGTTTGGGCACGGTTCCCGATGGGAACAAATACTCTTCCTGCCATAGTGCTCTATAACTGCTCCTTCTCTCCTACATCCAGTTCTTCCATCCAGCGCCGCATGGTGGCCTGGAAGATCTCTCCGAAGCCCAGATCCTGTACCTGGATCCGTGCCCTGGAAGGACTGATCATAGCGATGTGTATGTGTAATCTTGTGGTCATACGGGGGCGTTCCGGAAGTCCGTCCAGCACCATCTCCGCCTGCCAGGGCTTGGACCCTGTAAGAGGGGTAATGGTAAAAGTCAGCACATTGCCGCTTTCCATCATCAGGTCGTACTCTTTCTCCGCCTCATACCAGTTCTGTCCCGCATCGATCAGTGCCAGATAACTGCCGCTTCCGCGACGAAATACCGGCATACCGATGTTAGACTTACATTTCTCCTCCCCCAGAAAAACGATCTTGCGATCTTCCTCCGGAGGGCGGGATTTATCCACAGCTGCATAAGCAGCCCCTTTGCTGTACAGGTTGCTTCCCTTGAACACATGCCGTCCCCGGCACAGAAACTGCAGGGAAGCCTTCATCCATTCCTGCCGGAACCCGTCTCCGATGAGATAAACGGAAGACACTACACGCTCTGCGCACAGCTCTTCACAGGCCTTCAGGAAATCGTTGTCCAGATTCTCTTCTATGGTCCTGCGGTATACCCCGTCCTCCGGCCACTGGGTGATCCCCGGTACATCCGGATGCTCCTTCTTCTCGATGAAGGCTACCACCGGTTTGGTATGGTGATTGCACTCCATCCGGTAGCTGGTCAGGGGGCCGTCTTCCAGGTCGAAGACAATGGTCTGGTAGGTCCATAACGCTTCCGGTTGATGGACATTGTATTCAAAGATACTCTCGGTATAATTCTGGAACATGACCCGGGTCTTCTTAAGGACCAGACCTGCCGTCACCTCCTGCAGCACCTGTACCATTCGGGAATCAAAATTACTGCAGGTGATCATCAGCACTTCCGGTGTACCGCTCTGCTGCACGGAAAGCATGGACAGTGACCTGCGGACATACAAGGTAAGCAGTGCCACCGGATCGAATTCCTCCTGATCCACGGTAACGCTCTGCCCCTCATAGGCCAGGGACACCAGATGATCCACCAGGACCCCTTCACCGTTCTGCGCCCGTTTTACCGCCTCCCGGCCAAAGAACCACTGACCGGCGCCGTACCGTTTACACAGGCAGGTGGGAATGTTGAACTGCTCCGCACCGGGTACCATGGAAACGGTCTCCGCTTCCCGGCTGCCCTCTTTCACAAAGCTGATCTGGGAGAAACGGTCGTTGAGATCGTATCCTACATAGATCTTTTCATTCAGTTGTCTCTCCTGTTCCGGTCGCAGCATCATGTGTCTCGACTAATCCTCGGTTTAAATAGTTTTCGGGTCATATACAGATTCTTATGGTAATCCATATACAGCGTATTGACGGTCTCGTAATCCTGCAGGATCTCTGCCGTCACCATATCGTTCAGCATACCGAACCGGCTGCCGGCGAAGAACTCGGTGGTTCCGATATCGTTCCTGAGCACCGTGGCAGATTCCGTGATCTGCTGGCTGTCGCCTTCCCGTTCGGTAATGTAATATTGCAGGCTCTCCCCGAAGAACAGGATAAAGCTCATACCGCACACCCCGCCGAACATATCCCGCATGGGTTCGCTGCGATACTCTTCCTCGTCTTCTTCGTCCTGTATGATCCGGTAATGGATCTCTGTAATGGCTCCCGGACGGGAGCGGTATTCGATCATGGTCCGGTCTGCAAAGCGCCACATTTCCGGAATGATATCAATGTATTCCTGAAAATAAGGAAGGGCGATATTTCTTGCAGTAAGGTTAAGAAGAAAGGTTCTGAGATGCTTCTTTTCTTCCTCTCCGATCTCTTCCCGGTTCTTGGAGTAATAACGGGTATAGGCCAGTTCCACCGCTTCGGAGAATTCTTCCCCGTTGGCCGTCATCCTGGAAATACATTGCAGGATGTAGCCGGGAAGCAGGTTGTCTTTTACAAAATAACCGAAGCAGTTCAGCTCGATAAAGGCACGGATCAGATCATGGTTCCCCGCTGCCTTCACGTAGCGGGAGAAGATCTCCATCTTATCGCCGATAAAGAAACCGGTGTACATCATCTGTACCAGCAGTTGTTCCACCAGATCGTAGGTATCGATATCGAAGGCATCGGCTGCTTTCCACAGGCTTCGAAGATCCCGCAGCCGTCCGTGGAAGAATTTCACCAGATAGCGCAGCAGCACTTCATCGTACTTCCCCCGGGAGAAGGCATAATATGCCACCTTGACCCGCAGCAGTTCCTCCTCGTCAGGCGTCTCCGCGATGATGCTGCTGATCAGGCGAACGATCACCTTGGGGTCTTCCCCGTCAATGCCGTAAATGCAGATCCAGTTGTAGGCTTTCTCCTGCATGCCTCTTGCTATGAAGAAACGAATGGCCTCTGCTCTGGCCGCCGCGTCCAGTCCTTCCGGCCGAAGATCCTGCAGGCAGGCATCCAGTCCCGCCATATCGTCCTTGCTGTAGCTGTAAGAAGCCAGTTTTACCGGCAAATGTCTGCGCAGCTCCACATCCACGGCTTCCGCATTCATCAGCTGACGGAGTCTCACTTCATTTTCTTCCGTCACCTTGATCTCGTCGTCTTCCCCGCAGCACAGATACATGTTAAGACCGGTATGGTCCTTGATCTCCTGGGAGATCTGCTTTAAGAACTTGCCGGGAAGCATAAGCTTTTCCAGCACGAAATCATCTTCGGCACTGCTGCGGTTGCCCTGATCATCCTCCAGCAGCAGGTAATAATCTCTGGAATAAATGGGGAATTTAGCTTCCCCGTCCATTAAGGGGAACTTCTGCTCCGTGGCAGCCCCTTTCTGAAGAAGTACCACAAAGCGGGCATTCTTTCGCTCGGTCTGCACCCGGTTCATAAACAGGATCGGGATAAATGCACGGGCTGTCTCATCCTTCAGCATCTGATCCGTTACCACCACACGGTAGAGATAGGCCAGATTGCGGTTCACATTTCCCCGATGGATCTGATCCAGTACAAAGCTTTCGATCTGCTCGCTGTAATTATCAACGATCTCCCGATAGTCATCCTTATTCTGCCGGCGCAGCAAATTGGCATAGAGGAAGGCCTTGTGCTCGCTGTCCAGTTCACTGCGGTATGCATAATAAAGCAGCACCATCTTAGGCACCGCCCGGTCGCTTTCGGGATCCACGCTCATCATGTAATATTCGATGAGATTGGTGATCTTAAGACCCGCTTCCACCCCTTTCTCGTACCAGGTAAGATACCTGGGGCCGGTGCAGTTTCCTTTGATCAGATAGGCACAGATGGTTTCCAGCGTCTCCGGATCGGGAGACTGGGCATAAGCCGCTTCCAGGATCCGCAATACCCGAACGTCGAACTCCTGCATACGAGGCGCCATATAATGCAGCTGGCGGATGATCTCTTCCGTCAGGTATCCGTTCCTTGCCGCAAACAGCAGGATACGGATCTCAAAGGTGTTCAGATGGAATAACAGGGCGGGATCGTTCCGCCACAGGATCAGTGCCTCAATATAAAGCACCGGACTGATGCAGCCTCTTTCAAACTGTTCCTGCAAAAGCATCCATTTTCCCGAAGAGGAATCATAAAACTCCGGAGAAAGATATAACAGGAGCCAGGCCAGGCACCAGTTATCCGGATATTGTTCATACAAACGGCGTACATCCACCGCCGTGCTGTTTACATAGGTTTCATCCCGCTTCAGCAGGGTGGTAAGATACAGATAATACCCCCAGATGGCAGGGTTCTTGTCATCACTGCCCATAATGGCATTACGGGCTCTGTCCAGAGTCCACTGGGCCTCATTTAACTTCGCCTGGGTTGCCAGCACCTGGGCACGATATAACTGAGGAACCGGATCCTCCGGACGCTCTCCCTGCATCTGGCTCAGCACCCGGTCCGTCTCTTCCATCCAGGCCGACTTGCTCTTTTTCTTCATGCGATAGGCCTGATAGGATCGGATCAGCTCGAAGATCTCCTGTTCCTCCTTCAGTTTATCCTTGGCATGGATGTAATTGGGATCGGCTTTTTCCACTTCAATGGGAACCTGCAGCGTGTTCTCATGAAACCGCACCAGGATCTTGCCGAAGTTCTTGCCGGTATGAAGTTTTTCTCCATGAAGATCAAAAAGGATCTTGCCCTGATTGCCCAGAAAATCGTTGTCGGTAAGATGAGACTTCTCTAAGACGATGAAATCCCCTTCGGCTTCCACATCCACCGATGTGGCGCCCCATCCGTTCCGGACGATGGACAGGAAATGACGGCTGACCAGATCGTCTACCGTTACCTGCAGACGGGAGTCTTCTACTATATATTCGATCCGCTGTTTCTTACCGATGGAGACCAGGAACTCTTCCATGTTCTCTTCCCGGCCGGGAATAACGGAAAGTCCCCGATACAGCGAAAGATATACGGCATCATTGCCGATGAGGATGCTTTCAAAGGAAGGGCTGTAAAAAACCGTAAGCGCTTCTTCCCAGCTGGCCTTGGCCAGGTTGGCAAAATGGATCAGATTACGGATCTCTCCCAGGGAAGAATGCATGGGAGCCATAGACATGACAACAGACCAGGAAAGGGTATACTCTCCCTGGTTACTGACAATACAGAATTCTCCGGTCGCTGTGTCTCCAAAGCGCATGCCTCTGGCATTGAAGCGAAATGCGATCTCCTCATCGGTACCCACAAAATGCGGTGTAAGACACTCCATGCGGACATCGCAGGAATAGACATATCCTTCGGTCAGACGCCCTGACTCTCCCAGGATATGGAAAGACCCTTCGAATTCCCCCGGCTCTGTTAATGTGATCTCCACCTTCTCGCAGGAGAACGACAACGAGCCGACCTCATAATCAAATTTTCCCCTTAATATCTGATCGATGATCTGCTTCAAATTCGTAATTCCTATAGTTTTTTACATACATAATGAGTATATCATAAAAAACTTTCAAAAAATATATTGACATGATTGTATCATTGTTTTATTGTATTAGTAGCTTAATACAGTAATTCAAATTTGAATGCAACATTACGTAACTGCAAACAACGCAAACGAACAAAGAGAAAGGAAACCATATGGCATGGAATTTTGACAACGACAGGCCCATCTATTCACAGTTGGTTGAGATCCTCCAGACCCAGATCGTTTCCGGCGAATATAAACCCGGGGACAAGCTTCCTTCCGTTCGGGAACTGGCCATTACCGCTGCGGTGAATCCCAACACCATGCAGCGGGCTTTCAGCGAACTGGAACGGGAAGGTCTGGTAAGTACCAACCGAACCACCGGACGCACCGTAACCGAAGATCCTGCACTGATCTCCGAGGTACGTAAAGAACTGGCGTCCAACCACGTAACCTGCTTCTTCCGCAAGATGAAGGAACTGGGTTATACCAATGAGGAGATTACCGCTCTCACCAGTGAGGCGGCTACCAGGGAGGAGAATGAGTAATGGAAAACATTGTAGAATTACGGAATCTTACCAAATCCTACAACGGAAAACACAACGCCGTAGATCATGTGAATCTGGATATTCCCGGGGGACGGATCATCGGTCTTTTAGGACCTAACGGCAGTGGTAAGACCACGATCATTAAGATGATCACCGGGCTTTTAACGCCCACCAGCGGTTCCATCATGATCGGGAACTGCAAACCGGGCCCGGCCACCAAGGCGCATATTGCCTACCTGTCCGAGCACTCGGCATTAAACCGGAACCGGAGGATCAAGGATGCATTATATCTGCATCAGGATTTCTTCGCGGATTTCTCCATGGATCGTGCACTGAACATGCTGGAGAACCTGAAGATCGATCCCAATGCGGCTGTAAAGACCTTATCCAAAGGTACGCAGGAGAAGGTAAACCTGATCCTGGTCATGAGCCGTGTGGCAGACCTTTATATTCTGGATGAGCCCATTGCAGGTGTGGATCCTGCAGCCAGAGACTACATCCTTAAGACCATCCTGACCAACTATCAGGAGCGCTCTTCCATCCTGCTTTCCACCCATCTGATCTCGGATGTGGAGAATATTCTGGATGATGTGATCTTTATCAAAGAAGGACAGATCCTGATGCAGACCACCGTGGAGAACATCCGCGAGACCCAGGGCAAGTCCGTCGACCAGTATTTCAGGGAGGTATTCGTATGTTAGGCAAATTGATCAAACATGAATGGAGAGACACCTGGCGCATGCCTGCAGGTCTCATGTTAGTTCTGGCTCTGCTGACCCTCATCGGCGTTTTTATGACACTGCCTCTGGACAGCTTTTTGGAGTTCGAGGGAAACGGTGTTGCACAGACAGCCATCGGCTTTTATG
>JAIKYN010000069.1 GCA_024683155.1 Lachnospiraceae bacterium
CCATGATCGGTATTGAGGGCGTCAAAGAGAAGATCGAAGAGATCGTTGCCAGCATCGAGATGCAGAAGAAGATGGCAGAGGAGAAGGGAGATATCGCAACTCATTCCTGTATCCATATGCGTTTCGTAGGAAATCCCGGTACCGGCAAGACCACTGTGGCACGTATCATCGGTCGTATGCTGAAGGAGAAGGGACTTCTCCGTATCGGTAACTTCTATGAAGTAGGCCGCAAGGATCTGTGCGGACGTTACGTTGGCGAGACAGCACCCAAGACCGCAGCGGTATGCCGCAATGCTTACGGTTCCGTTCTCTTTATTGATGAAGCATATTCCTTATATCGCGGAAATGCAGATCGTTATGATTACGGCCGGGAAGCCATTGATACCCTGATCGCCGAGATGGAGAACCATAAAGACGATATGGTAGTGATCATGGCCGGTTATCCCGATGATATCAATACATTGATGGAAGCCAACCAGGGTCTGGAAGGCCGTATGCCTTACCTGCTGGAGTTCCCTAGCTACAACGAAGAAGAACTGTATCAGATCTTCATGAAGTTTGTGGGCGATACCAAGGTAAATGAGGATTTTGGGCCCGCTGTTCGTAAGTTCATCGATTCCGTGGATAAGGAACGAAGAGAGGCCAAAGACTTCTCCAACGGACGTTTCGTTCGTAACCTGTATGACCGCATCTGGGCGAAAGCCGCAATGCGCTGCAGGATCGACGGAGAAAAGGAGATCATCCTTTCCGCTAACGATGTGGAGAGAGCTACCACCGAGAAGGAATTCGCAGACCTGATGAGTGCCAAGAAAACAAGCACCTTCGGCTTTAACTAGGATTCAGGTAAATGAAAGGCCCGGCCCACAGGAGCCGGAGCTTTCGATAAAACAAGGAACAAGTAAAAATTTCACATAGCAAAGGAGAGTACACATGGCATTAACAGAAGCAGAAAAGCAGGCATTACAGGAGAAGAAGGTTAAGGAAGCAAATACCGTTCTTCAGACTACTCTGGATTTCTTAAACGAAGAGAACTTCCATTTCGAGCAGACCGAGGATTATGAGATCCACTTTACCGTAAAGGGAGATGATCTTCCCATGGAGCTTTACATCAATATTGATGTGGACCGTGAAGTGATCCGTCTCTTCTCCGTTCTTCCCTTCAAGATCAATCCCGATAATTACAGCCTGATGGCTGAGGGTGTGGTTTCCATTAACGATCACCTGATCAACGGTAACTTCGACCTGAATAAGGATCACATGATGATGAGCTTCCGTATGGCTCAGACCTATCGTGATTCCCTCATCAGCAAGTCCGTGATCGCTTACATTCTGTATACATCCCTGAACACCATGGATGATTACAATGATAAGCTGTTCATGCTGAACAAGGGTAAGGCAACCATTGAGGAATTAATGGCTGACTAATGCTGGTTTCAGACCTGGCTTCGGAAATCGCAGGATTTCCGAAGCCGGTTTTTATAATGTCTTAGCCGGAAAACCCATTACCTTTAAGGCATGGGGCGTTCATTCGGGTTCCGTAACATCGTGCATAAGGAGGAGCATATGATCACTGTCAGCGTTTGTATGATCGTTAAAAACGAGGAGGCTGTTCTGGCCAGATGCCTGGACAGTTTGCAGGGTATTGCCGATGAGATCATCATCGCAGATACCGGTTCCACCGATTCTACCAGGGAGATCGCGGCAAAATATACCGACAAGGTATATGACTTCCCCTGGACCGGAAGCTTTTCCGATGCACGTAATTTTGTTTTTTCCAAAGCCAACTGCGATTACATCTATTCTGCCGATGCAGATGAGGTGATCGATGATGAGAACCGGCAGAAATTCATGATCCTGAAGAAGGCCATGGTTCCGGAGATCGACATCGTTCAGATGTATTATTCCAATCAGTTGGAATTTTCCACCATCTATAACTATGACAGTGAACTAAGACCCAAGCTGTACAAGCGTCTTCGTACCTTCCGGTTCGAAGAACCCATTCATGAGCAGGTGGTCTTGGAACCTGTTATCTTTGACAGCGATATTACCATCATCCATAAGCCCCAAGGAGAACATACCTCCAGAGATCTGGCGGCTTTTGAGAAGATCTGGCAGCAAGGAGACACCATGAGCCACAGGCTGCATGGCATCTATGCCCGGGAGCTGTTCATCTCCGGTACCGACGAGGATTTCGTCCGTGCCGTTCCCTATTTTCAACAAGCAACCATGGATACCACCGCATCAGAAGAAACACTGATGGAAACCTTTGCGGTGCTGGTTCGGGCTTACCATATCCAAAAGGATGTGGAGAGGCTGTTTAACTATGCCATGAAGGCCGTTCTTCTTACCCCCTGCTCGGAAGTCTGCTACGAACTGGGACTGTATTACAAGGAGAAAGAGGACCTGAAAGAAGCTTCCATCTGGTTCTACAATGCGTTACATGAGACGGAGGCCATCCTGGACGAGAAGCTTGGAGGCGAGAAAGCCGAAAAGCAGTTAAATGCCGTACTGGATGCCCTTCCCAAAGAGGAAGAATAGATTTGTTCAATATTTCTGCAAGGATCCGGATCCGCAGTGCGGTTCGGAACTTCTTTAAGAAAATCCGGATCGTTCTGGTTCCGGTACTGCTGATCTCACCCTTCCGGCTCATTCCTGTGCTGGAAGGGTTTTCTATGAGAGCCGCTCATTTCCTGAGGGATCTGGTTCCCATCTTTCAAAAGCCTTACAATTTCATACTGTTATGTCTTCTTGCCGCGATCAGTGTCTGGATCGAAAGCCGGAGAGTGCGCATCTATTGTTTCAGCACCAGAGGAGAGAAGTTTTATCTTGGTTCGGAATTCATTCATTGGGGACTGCCCTTTCATCGGAGACAGTTTGCGACGGTTACCGTTCCTGCCCGTATGGCGGCACGAAATACCACGGTGCGCTACCTGATGAAATTGCCCCGCCGCTTCCCCCTAGGAGTGTCGCAAAGCCGGCTGTTCATACGGATAAATCACGAAATAACCGAGACAAAAGCCCGTAAAACCGTGAAATTCCATATTGAAAAGAACCACCTTAGCCAATATACTAAAACGTGAGGCACCCTGTTCGGATAAGTGGGTGAAGTGTCCCCCCGGGGCGACACGGAAAGGACAATTATGGAAAAAGTATCGACTAAGAAGGCTCCTGCAGCTATCGGACCTTATTCACAGGCAATCATTGCAAACGGATTTGTTTTTACTTCCGGTCAGATCCCCATTAATCCTGAGAACGGAGAGATCGTAGCCGGTGGCATCAAAGAGCAGGCCGAGCAGTCTCTGAAGAATATCACCGCCATTCTTGCGGAAGCCGGAACGGACAACACCAAGATCGTTCGTACCATGTGCTTCCTTGCGGATATGAATGACTTCGCTGCTTTTAATGAAGTATATGCAAAATATATTACAGAATTTCCTGCTCGCAGCTGCGTTGCAGTAAAGACCCTGCCCAAGGG
>JAIKYN010000114.1 GCA_024683155.1 Lachnospiraceae bacterium
ATCATATTTTTCATCCACGATGGTCTGCGCTTTATCTTCTTCGCTCAGGTCTGCCTCCAGGACCATCGTTTGAAACATTGCATCATAACGGTCGATCACGCTGCCAAGAGAGTGTGTTTCCTCTTCGGACAATACCGCCTCGCCGTTGCTCTTTTTCTCCATGGTCTCGTTGGCCGTCAGATAACCGTACCCGGTGGAGAGAGCAAATCCCTGGGCGGTAAAGGACTCCGGATAGCGCTCTGCGATCTCCAGCCATTTGTCCAATGTTTCCACCGTGGAATAGCCGCTTTGGATCCGTTCCATTTCCAGGTCTGCAGCAAGGAAGTCCTCCTTTATTCCATCCATCATGGAAGGATCCAGCTGTTCCTTCAGCTTCTGCTGTTTCCGGCTACTTAATCCGGACAGATACAAGTTGTCATCCACATACAGATCCGAAGTGATCAGGGTCAGAATCGTCTCATCCCGAAAGGCCTGCTCTGCCTCGGAAAGTTCATATTGGTCGGATGCCTTTTCTGCTTCCTTCAGGCTCTTTAGATAGGCAAATACCCAGGCACGCTCATAGGGATTACGCAGGATCTCCTGCTTCAGCCTGCTCACAGCCTTCTCGGGATCCTGACGCAGGAGAGCGTCGGCATAAAGAAACCGGATCTGCTCATTGGAAGGGTACTCCTGTACGATCTTCTCCAGCTCCTGCAGGTCACCCTCTGCAAGGGCGCTGTTCCAGGCACGCAGCACACCGTCCAGATTTTCTATGTTTTTCATGGTACCGGTATAATCACCCATGGCATACAAAAGCGCTGCCTGATCCGTATAGGTATTGATACCGGCCAGGATCTTGTCCGAAGAAGAAGGCGCAAAGAGACGCAACATGATCACAGATGCCAGAATCCCCACAAGCGGAATCACAGCGATCAGCGGAGATGTCCTTGCAGGAGCGGTGGATTCAGTCTCTGCAGAAGGCTCAGCATCAGCGGATTCTGTTTTTTCGTTTCTTTTATCCAGTTTCTTCTCCGCACTTCGTACGAGAAAGAGTACCGGAAAGAATAACAGAGCAAAGTCCAGAAGCGCTACGATCAGTGCTCTGGTCAGATAGGCGGATACCGAAAAGGGTATCGTGCCCCCCGAAACAAAAGAAGCGTCCAGGGAACCGGTCAACGCCTCAGTCAGTCCCAAAGCTGCCGCCAGGATCACAATGGGCAGAAACAGGCTGGCAGCCGTTTTGCACCGTTTACTGAAAGATAATTCCTCTGCTCTGTCCAGACCATGCAGGACAAATACAGCCGCAAAAAATCCCATTCCCAAAAGGCGCAGGATACTTAAGCAAAACCAGAAGATCCGGATTCCCATCTGATCTGTACGAAACAGCGGAAGGCTCCCGATCATGGTAATGACAGCCGATACAAAAAGGATCCAGAAACCGCTGAAAAGCATTATCTTTCCGGCTCGTTTGATTCCTCCCAGGGTATATGCCAGAAGGCATCCCACCAGGATCATTGCGAAATATTCACAAAGGACTGCCATGTAACCCGGCAGTCCTTCCTTTCGCATCATTAGTAGAAGTGCCTGCAGAAAGCGGGGCAGCAAACCTGCGATGATGGTTGCGCCCAACAGACCTCCCGCCAGTCTTCCTCTATCCAGATGTGATGTATTCATTTATGCCTCCGGTCCACTCTGCCCTGCCTTACGATTCTTCTCTTCTTCCTGCAGTTTGGCGTTAGCTTCAGCCGTGGACTGTTTCAGTTGCTCGATCTCCTGGTTAAAGCCTTCGATCTCAGCCTCCAATGACCGGATCTTTCCCAGGAGTTCCGGATAATTCTCCTCCAGGAAATCTGCCTTCTCCTGCACCAGTTTTGCACCTAATTCCGTATAGGCCGCTTTGATCTGGTTCTCGTTACCGGCGATTTTTACTTTCAGCTGGGATACGCCTCCCATTTCCTTGGCTTTGTTGGCAGCCTCCATCCCCTTGGAAGACAAGGTAGAGCCCATGTCCTTTAAGTTATCCAATAATCCCATTACTATCTCCTCCTTGTGTATAAAATAGATGCGTGAATAATTAACGCATTTTCATTTGATAATGAATTATTTTACTACAATTTGCTTATATTGTCTTTACTTTTTTTGTTTTATCTTGAAGAAATCGGAATTGACAAAAATGGGAACAAGAAGGCAGGAAACCACCCATGGAAACGGTTTCCTCATAGTGGCACCACTGGGTTGCTAATAAGAACGGCCTCCCGGATCCTTTCCGGTAGGCCGTTTTTTCATTGATTCATACCTTTTGCCCGGTCACCTTTCTCAGCATAAACGGGACATGCAGATCGTCAGTCAGCAAGATCAACGCTCCGCTTCCTGCAGATACAGGATGGCGTTTTGATGGGTATTATCCTGCGCAAGGACTTTGCCAAAATACTCTGCTGCCTTTTCCTTCTGCCCAAGACCCAGGGCTGCCAGTCCCATGAGATAATAGCAATGGAGCTCGTTTTTCAACGTCATATCCGCATCAAAGACCGACATGTCCGGCATGGATACGGCAAAGTAGTCCATGCGGAAGGTGTCTCTTACATGCTGCTCTCCATAATCCAACAGCCGGTAGAAACGGGCATTTGCCCCCTTCGGATCTCCCAGCTTTAAAAGGGCTAAGCCCTGATACAGGATCATGTCCGCAGGCTGATCGTAATAGTACATCATACCGGCCACTTCCATGGCGCCAAGAGTAGCCTTTTC
>JAIKYN010000118.1 GCA_024683155.1 Lachnospiraceae bacterium
CATAGAGAAAACCGTTAGGCATGCTGTTTGCCAAAAGGCACTCTTTGTACGTTGACAAGTATATATGAGGTTGTCGTTATAAGTCTTGCAACGACGTAAAATATACTCAAGCATTCGAGTTTACTGTACGGCATGGGAATATGTATTACGTGAGTTTTACATACAGAGTACCTGATACAGTTACAGATGAGCATATCTTGTCTGTAAAGGGTGTTGTCAACCACCCTATGATGCGACCCCACGGAAGTTACACCGACAAAATGTAGGAGTTATTGCAACGAACTACAGGGGAGTCGCAAGCTACGTACCTTTAGGTGCGTGGTAGTTGACAATACCTCTTCGTCTTTGCGTTTACGGACTGTAGGGAAAGCAGCGTTGATCTTATGAAAACAAGGGCAGCTTTCATCGTGATCGTTAATGATCCCGCAGGCCTGCAGATGAGAATAAATCGTGATCTCCCCTACGTATTTAAAGCCCCGCTTTTTTAAGTCTTTACTGATTCGTTTGGATAAACCGTTGCTCACCGGGATCTTGCCGGTGGCTTTGTTATGCCCCTGATACAAAATGGTCTTGTTGCCGGAATAACTCCAGAAATAATTACACAAGGATCCGAACTCTTCTTCCAGTTGTAAGGCACACCCGGCGTTATTGACCACCGCTTCGATCTTGCGAGGAGCCTTCAGCATGCCTTCCGTTTCCAGGATCCGATCCATATCCTCCCGGGTAAATAAGGCAATCTTATGGAAATCAAATCCCGCAAAACAGCGCCGGAATATTTCCCGCTTTTTCAGCATCAGATCCCAGGATAACCCGCATTGCAGGCATTCCAGGCAAAGATGCTCAAACATGTGCACATCCTCATGGACCGGGATCCCCCACTCCGTATCGTGATATACTTTATTCCGTTCATTGGCATCGGCCCAGCCGCAATATCCCATGGTTCATCCCCTCAATCTTTATAGGCCAGATATAATACATCTTCCGCACATTCCGGATAACTATCCCGGATCTCTTTCTCGTAGACCAGCCGGAAACCTTCATAGGTAAACTGTGGCGTAGTCGCGCAGGAAACAAAGGTAAACCCGTCAGGATCCAGATTTTCCGCAGCAAAGATGGAATCTTTGGGGATCACCACCATGGCCCGTTGCCCTTTGGATATATCCTTTCCCAGAAGGAATTCCACCTTTTTACGGGGAATCTTTTGTTGCTCGGAAGGCATATTCTCTAAGATTCCCTGCTCCTTAGAACCAGCCGTATCGTTGGAAGGCACATCCTCCTTCACAAAGGCCGTGATCTTCATTCCGCATCCTTCATGGAAATACCAGATCTCATCACAGTCGATCTCATGAAAATGGGAGATCTCACCGGCATCCAGCAGGAAATAAATGCTCCCTGCAAGGGGGCGCTGCTCTTTCTCAAAAGGCGCGGTATAGACTTCCGAAAACCAGCCGCCTTCTCTGTGCTGTTGTAAGCCATAGGCCTGTTTTAATTCCTCTGAACGATGCATGTTTACTCCTGATGTAAAGAGATTTGCTTTATATCGAAATCAATCATTACTCTAACTATATCATACCGTTCTTCCTGCAGGATAAAATTCCGGCAGATCAAACACCACTCCTTTATCCAGCAGCTGATCCAAAAATCTCCTGTAATATTCCGGTACCATGGCTTCTGTATCATCGTGAGCATGTAACAATAAAATGTGATGCCCGCCTTCGCCAAACAGCGGCGCACCGTTTTTGGGATGCATATCCTGCATTCTCTTTAGTGCATCCTCCCAGGTATAGCCACTGCCCGGACGAATATTGTATTCGCAAAAATCATAGGTCCACAAGGTGTCCAGGTCCTCATGAAACCCCTCTTCTTTCCAGAAAGCGTAAGGGATTGCCGAATCCTTCAGTTTATGAAACCCATGGTCCTTAAAATATTGCTGGAGAGCCTCTTTATTGGTTCCGCCCTTGTCTCCGAAGGGAAAACGGAACGGACGGTATCTTCGTTCCACGCCTGCATCCTGATACAGCTTATTTAAGACCGCTTCATTTTTTTCGATCTCATCCACTGCCTGTTCCAGCGTCAGCTGCGAAAAATGGGGATGATCATAACTATGATTTCCCACGATCATTCCATGCTGCAGGGCATAGATGGCATGATCGTAATATTTTTCCACAAAGGTGCCGACTGCAAACATAAGGGCCGTAATGTGTTTTTCATTTAAATAGTCCACGATGGCAGGGGTGTTGGCCGATGCGATGTCATCCATGGTTAATATGGCATGTATCATCATTTCCTCCATAAGATTAAAAAGGACAAGGTAAAGTCATCACTCTACCTTGTCCCTCTGATATACGTAGTATATTACTCCACCGATACGATGTAGTAATAAATGGGCTGACCTCCGGCCTGTAATTCAATATCACATCCGGGATATGCCTCCGATACTTTGGCGCTTAATGCTTCTGCCTCTTCTTCAGAAGTCTCGGCTCCATAGTAAATGCTGATCAGCTCGGAATCTTCTCCCACCATGTTGCGGATCATATCAAAGGTTACATCCGGAATGGATGAACCAACGGCTAACATGCCGGAATCACCGATTCCCATATAATCGCCCTGTTTGATCTCTTTTCCGTCAATGGAAGTATCTCTCACCGCATAGGTAACCTGACCGGTCTTAACCATTGCGATCTCTTCGATCATGGTGGATTCGTTTTCATCTGCGGACAGATCCGGAATATAATTGATCACTGCCGTAATACCCTGCGGTACGGTCTTGGTAGGGATAACAACGATCCGTTTATCTTCCGTCAGATCTCTTGCCTGGTTGGCAGCCATGATAATGTTCTTGTTGTTAGGCAGAATGAAGATGGTATCTGCATTCACCTTGGCGATGGCATCCAGGAAATCCTCCGTGCTGGGGTTCATGGTCTGACCGCCTTCAACAATATAATCCACTCCAAGACCTTTGAAGATCTCGCTCATACCGTCACCGACGCTGGTGGCGATAAATGCGGTATCCTTATGCTCCATAGGCTTATCTTCTTCTGCCTGCGGTGCAGTCTCGGGTTCTTCTTCTCTTAATTCATAGGTGCCGTCCTCACGCATCTTAAACAGCTTCTCTTCGTGCTCCAGACGCATGTTGTCGATCTTCATATTGGACAGCATACCGTACTTCAATGCCTTCTGAATGGCAAGACCGGGATCATTGGTATGTACATGGATCTTCACCAGATCTTCGTCTGCAACACACACAATGGAATCACCGATGGACTCTAAGTAACTCTTGAAATCCATCTCCATCTTTACATTGAAGGTCTTATTCAGAAGAATGATAAATTCGGTACAATAACCGTATTTAATATTTGCATTGGCCTGTGCCTGATAATTACCGTCCAGAGGTGCGCTGGAAGACATGGTTCCCGCACCGTTAGGAGTATTCATCTGGGCAATATCAACGACGGTAAGATCCATCTCCTTGCCCATGTAAAGATCATAGGCACCCTTCATGACCTGCATAAGGCCCTGTCCGCCGGAATCAACGACGCCGGCTTCCTTTAAAACGGGAAGCAGATCCGGTGTATGTTCCAATGTTACATCACCGGTCTTGATGATCTCCTCAAAGAATACAGCCAGGTCTTCTACACCGGACTGATTTAATTCAAGTGCTTTGTCCGCCATACCCTTGGCAACGGTAAGGATCGTACCTTCCTTGGGCTTCATGACGGCTTTATAAGCAGTCTCTACTGCTTTCTGGAAAGCATCGGTAATAATGGATGCATCGACTTCGTCATATTCCTTCACACCCTTGGTAAAACCACGAAGGAGCTGGGATAAGATAACACCGGAGTTACCTCTTGCACCTCTTAAGGAACCGGAAGAAATCGCCTTACATACAGAAGCCATATCCGGATTCTGAATCGCAGCAACTTCTCTGGCTGCGGACATGATGGTCATGGTCATGTTGGTTCCGGTATCTCCGTCAGGAACGGGGAATACGTTCAACTCATTGATCCATTCCTTTTTACTATCAAGATTTTTAGCAGCAGCCAAGAACATTTTAGAAAGCATCTCGGCATTGATGGTCATATTCGAACTCAAAAGAACTTCCTCCTTAATCAATTACCTTAACACCTTCAACATAAATGTTGATCTTGGTAATCTCCATACCGGTAAATTCCTCTACCTTATATTTTACATTGCTGATCAGGTTATCGGTTACCGTAAGAATATTTACGCCGTAAGCAATGATGATATGGAAATCCAGCTTCAGTTTGTTGTTCACAACAGTTACGGTAATGCCTCGGGTCATGCTATCCAGTTTCAGGAGCTGAACCAGTCCATCCTTAACATTCACACCGGCCATACCTACGATGCCAAAGCTTTCCATAGCAACGGAACCAGCATACTGAGCAATGACTTCATTGTCAATGACGATGTTTCCCAGATGGGTATTCATTGATGTATTCTTCATACATACCTCCACTCATTATCATGACAGTTGCTTTAAAACAGCCAACAACTGTAAATTATTCGGACACATGTCCGAACACATATAAAGTTATTATAATCGCAAATGTTCGATTTGTGAATAAGTGATTATAAGGAAAAAATGCTTGCATTTTATATATATCTCTGTTAACATTTAACTGTTGCGAATCTACAAAACCCGTGGATCCGCATGAACTCTGAAGAAATTTAGCTCAGAATTAAGGAGGTGCTAAAATGGCAAAGTGTGATATTTGTGGCAAGGGCGTTCATTTTGGAAATAATGTCAGCCATTCTCATAGAAGATCCAATCGCATTTGGAATTCTAATGTTAGAAACGTTAAGTGCAAAGTAAACGGTCAGACAAAGACCATGCATGTTTGCACTAAGTGCATGAAGTCCGGTCTCGTAGAGAGAGCTTAATTCTTAATTCTGAATGATTTATGCAAATGAAAGCAGATCCCATTGGGATCTGCTTTTTTTATTAAGAAAAGACCTGCCGATCAAACAGCAGGTCTTCATGCTTATATATGATTCAGGTTCCGAATCCGGAAAAATTCCGCTCGAACTTTTCTTTCAGCATCTCATATTCTTCCCGGATGAGGCAGGCCGTATCCTTATCCCCTGCCAGATTATCGGGATGATATAACTTGATCAGATCTTTGTAGCGTTTCTTCAGGGTAAACAGGTTGGTAACGCCACGGAAAAATACCGCTCCGGAAGCGGCTGCCTGTGCCTGATAGGAAGATTGATAACCGGATTCGAAGTTCTCCTTTTGTCGTTCAAACTTCCGCTTCTCGTCATTTAACTTCTGACGGTCATTATCCAGCTGGGCAAAACCACTTTGGAGAATATCCATCTTCTTCTGGAAGAACTGCTCATCCTGCTTTAATCTTGCCTGCTGACGAACGATCTTCTGATTCAGGGCTCTCATTTCTTCATTAAAAGAAACCTTATCCTGAATAAAACGATCCTGATGTTCCTTTAATTCCTTCTTCCCTTCTTCCAGGCGGATCAGCTCGGAAAAGATCCATACTTTTAATTTGGAAAGCTCTTCTTCGCTCATGGCGTCCACTTTATCCTGAACTTCCCGGGAAGTTAATTCGGAAGGATTTAAGATCGCGATCTTTGCAATTTCTTCGATACTCTCAAATTCGGACATCTAAAGCTCCTTATTGCTGTGTATCCTCGGGAAACGCAGCATCAATCGCCTGCTCATTGTCGACTTCTACTTTATCTTTGGAAAAACGATCCAGAACTTCCGGTAACATATCCACCAGCTTGGTAAAGGAATCCTGATTCTTAACATTCACCAGTTTGGTATGACCGTTCTGAATGATCAGTACCGCGGAAGGGGTCATCTTGCCGCCGATACCGCCGCCGCCGTTATCCTTCTTCTCTCCGATGCCGCTTCCTGCACCAAGGCCAAAGGAAACATCCACCAACGGGATAATGGTAGCATCTCCCACCTGTGTAGGTTCTCCCACCACTGTTTTGGAAGAAAGAACGCCGTTCATTCCCTTCATCAGGGAATTCACCAGTTCTCCGAAATTATTATCTGCCATACTTGATACCTTTCTTTAATCGACGGATAAAACCGCGGATATATCGATCCGTCAGGATTTGA
This sequence comes from Lachnospiraceae bacterium, assembly GCA_024683155.1. GTDB lineage: Bacteria > Bacillota > Clostridia > Lachnospirales > Lachnospiraceae > JAILDL01. Next base: position 6,107 of record JAIKYN010000118.1, read on the forward strand.
AGTACATATAGGATCAGGACGATAAAAACGATATGCCCTTTGCCTTTTGCATAAACATCCAGCTTTTCCTGTTCAAAATCGGGAAGCAGCTGCATCTTCCAGTTCAGGAAACTAAAAAGCACCGAAGCGCCTCCCAGGATATAACCGGTATCTGCAGGATCTTCCATACCAAAAGCGATCCGTCCTTCCATTTTACGGGGAAGCACATGCCCCAGTATCCGGAAGATCTTTTCTTTTCCTCTGCGAAGTGCTTCTTTGGAAGCATCCATCTGCAGAATGTGGATCACAGCTTTGATCCGGTCTTTCAAAGGAACCGCGACTTTGTTCTCCTGCGGCTTCTCTTCTGTGGAAGCAGGGGGTTCCTCCGGCTTTTTTTCCTGCGGTCTCAGCCGAAATACCGTGATCCCAAGGAATGTAACTCTAACCGGGATCTCCTCCGGAAACCGAATGTGTACCGTAAGAATTCCCAACAGGATCCGTACTTTGCCCCATCCGTTAACGATCATCTCTTCGTTCTTGACAGCGCTGCCTTCCATCTTATAAAAAACTGGCACCACCAGGAGCAGGATCACCAGGCCAAGAAGCACCGCCAGAAGGATCAATATGATTTTCAGGATCAATAACAGGATAGTCACAACGGTCATGTCAGGATGTCTTATTTCCTAAATAGGCTTTGATGTTGGCATCTCCTCTGCTGGCATAACATTCTTCAGTGATCTGAAGCACCAGATCCAGCGCATCTGCGTAACTTCCGGCAATGCCCACCACATCAAACTCCATGGCTTGATACACCGGTGCCGTAAGGAAGAAATTATGATAGATCTCCAGCTGGCCCGGGCCTTCACAAGTAGCCAGAACGTAAGTAGAAAGCAGTCTTTTCCCTGCCTTCAGATTACGGATGATTCGACTTTGATGGTGGATGTCTTCACCCACATATAACTGGTCACGGAAATTCAACATAGCTATATCTTATCACTTTTGAAGGGGTCTATTCAAGGCACACATCAAATATACGACGGGCAATGGGAACGGCGTAATCTCCGCCACTTCCGCCACCTTCCACAATAACGGTAACGCAATATTTCGGATCATCTGCCGGAGCAAATCCGGTGAACCAGGCATGAGAATCCGCATCGTTATTATATTCCGCGGATCCGGTTTTTCCTGCTGCGGTATAGCTTTGTCCGGAGATCTTGGTGGCCGTACCGCTTTCCACTACCGCCTTCATAAGTTCCGTCAGATTTTCCGCTTCCTCAGCGGTCATAAGAGTGCCTGCCGTTTCCGAAGGGAAAGCCTTCACCAATGCTCCGCCGGCCGTATGAACACTGCTCACCAGACGGGGTTTCATAAGAATACCGTCATTGGCAATGGTACAGGTAATGAGATTTAAATGCAGCGGCGTAATGCAGGTAGTGGACTGACCGATGGCCGTCTGTAACCTGGTATATGTATCCAGATCCGCATAGGCGGAAACCTTGCTGTGGGTATAAGGCAGATCATACGGAAGATCCGAATTAAATAAAAGGCTCTGCAAGGTCTCCCCGAAACGATTCCAGTCCAGTGAACTTCCGATATTGGCAAAGGAGGAATTACAGCTTTTTGCAAAGGATTTCTCGAAATCCACCGCTCCGTGGCTCATGCCGTGATAACAATGAATGGTGGTATCTTCCAAATGAAAAGACCCGTTGCACTGATAGGTATAGGATTTATAATCCTCCGGATTTTCCCGCATGTATTCCAGGGCGGTCAGGATCTTAAAGGTAGATCCGGGAGGATAAGTTCCCTGGGTCACACGATTTAAAAGAACGGAATTATCCTCATCTTCCGTAATGTCTTCCCAGATCGCTGCGATCTCATTGGGATCAAAGGAAGGTTTGGAAACCATGGCAAGAATGGCTCCCGTAGTGGGATCCGACACGATCACAGCCCCTTTATATGCACCCAGTGCCTTCCAGGCAACTTCCTGAATGGAAGTTTGCAGGGTGGTGGTCACATCATTCCCGGGATATTTTTCTTCCTTTCGTGCATATTCCAGTTTCTCCGATTCCGTCAGGTCCGAAGAAATGAGGAAATAATTCATGGCATCTTCCAGCCCCGACATGCCGTAACCGGTATAGCCTACCACATGGGCATACTTATCACCGTACGGATAGATCCGCTGCTCTTCTTCATCCGTATAGGCCAGTTTTTCGCCCTCTGCGGAATAAATAGTGCCTCGGATATTTTCCTGTTCCAGGATCTTTTCCCGGGCATTATAATCATTCTCCATCAGCGCCTGCTCATTGGTGGTGGCATACCATACAATGTAACTGCTCATGGCAATGAATATAGTAAGCACGCCCAAAGTGACACCGATATTCTGATGCCGGAATCTTGTAAGTACTTTCCCGTAAGATACCATGGGCTTTTGATCATTTAGATCGTTTTCTTTCGCAGGACCTCTTTGTGCTGAACTGTTTTCCTGTAAGGAAATCTTATCCTGTAAAGAAACAGTATCCTCCCGGTGGTCCCGTTTATACAGGTGAAGACCCTGCAGCATGGAAAACAGGAACATAGTGGCCATAACCGAATTTCCGCCATAACTCATAAGCGGCAGTGTAATGCCGGTCATGGGAATAAAACGGGTATCACCGCCGATGATGATAAATACCTGCATGATAAAAGAAAAGCCCAGTCCAAAAGCGATCAGCTTTTCATACATGTTTTTAAGGCTGATGGCAAGACGAACGGTAAGAAGGAAGGTCCCGAAATAGATCAGGATGATACAAACCGCCGTCAGAAGGCCTAATTCTTCCGTAATGGCAGAAAAGATGAAATCCGTCATTACATTGGGGATATTCTTGGAAGTTCCCCGAAACAGTCCCATACCAAATAAACCGCCGCCGGAAATGGCAAACAAGGATTGGGTGATCTGATAGCCTTCATTATCGATCACATCCCAGGGATTCATAAATGCACGTACTCTCACCCTGAAATGCGTAAAGTGAAAATAAGCAATATAACTTGCCCCCGCAAGGACCATGGCTCCCAGGGGGAGATACAGCCACTTTCCGCTTCCCACAAAAACCATCAGTACAAATACCATATAAAGCAATAAGGCACTTCCCAGGTCTTTGGAGAACACCAGGATCATAATATGCATTCCGGCAAAGATCCCCGCCAGAACCACCCCGGGGAAGTCATTTCGCTTGGATAGCATACCCGCCAGCATGACCACAAACAGGATCTTCACAAATTCCGAAACCTGCAGATTAAAGCCAAGGATCTGGAGATACAGCTTGGACCCGCCGGTATAGGTTCCCAGAAGATACACGCTGGCAAGCGCCGCCACACCGATCACACCGTAAGCAAGTTCAAACCTTGCCGTACCTTTCAGCTTGCGAACCACAAAAGGGATAAACAAAGCCAGAACCGCCGATACGATGATCATGAAGCACTGCCGTTTTGCCCGGTCAAAGTTAAGACGGGTCAGAATGATCATACTGATGGCCAGAAGCATACAGGTATTATTTAACAGTGTATGACTGATCCCCGGATAGATCACCAAAAACAGGATCGTGTAGGTAAACAGGATCAGGAGCTGGAAGAGATAAAAAACGATGTAATCGAAGGAATCCATCTTTACGTAGATGCATAAAAATGCCAGCCCGTGATACAAAAAGACAAGGAAGGTCTGGAACCCGCAGATCACCGAATGAAAGGTTTTGCTGCTCTTCCAGAACCCCACATAGATCAGAGAGGTATATAAAATTAACAGGATCGCCAATACATACTTACCGTATGCATTTACATATAAAGCCATAAGGAACTATAAAACTCCTTTGATAAAATGTCCGGTGGTATAACTTACCGGTTCTATTCCTTTTTCCGTCCCGGAAAGAAATAAAGTAAGACGATCCGCTATCATGCCGTCATACTCATGGGTGAAGGTAAGACGCCCGGTTACATAATCCGGAAGCTTCTCCACCCGATCCCATTTTTTATGCAGGGATAACGGTCTGGAATTAAAAAGAACATTCTGGCAATAGCGGCAGTTGGTCAGGTAAAGGATCTTTTGACCTTTTCGGTCAATGAGTGGATCCCGGATCCCGGCCACATGATCACACTTAAAGGTGGTATTCCGGATGCAATTGGCCGTAACCATCAGTACACTGTTTCCGTAAACAGGAAGCTCCACCATGGAAGGAACCGTACCTTTAGCTTCCAGCGCATCCAGAAATTCCTTGGATTCAAACCAGGTACATTCCGGCGATAAGGTAATTCCTTCTTCTTCCGATCCGAAGAACTCATAGGCACCGGCATTGATCTGATACAAAGAACCGTCTGCCATACGTTTCAGGCCATCGGCAATACGGCAAAGAGCATACTCTTCCATGCACCGCATTAAGACACCGGAAATAAGGCCCTGATGATGCGCTTCCAGGATCCGTTCCATATCCTGTAAAAACAGGTCCCGATCCTTTTCCCGCAGCATATCCGGCAAAGCAACAAAAAGCTCCACCTCCAGAGCATCTTTGATCTCCCATAACTTAGCAGGCTCATTTAACAAAGCATCAAGGGGTACATACACCCGAACGATGCGCTCCTTATGTATCCTCCGAAGGAACCCTCCGGTCAGTACATAATGTAATTCTGTAAATCTTTTTAAATCTCTTGCTTCAACGCTAAATTGCTGCATAACTCTTTTTCCAGTTGTTCCAGCGCATCTCTGCGCAGATTGTTAAGGGAAGATACCGGCAGGAATACATTTCCCTGCGACTTCACTGTAAAACTTCCCGGTTTAAATAAAGTGCCGCCCATTTTCCCAATGCGTTTCAGGATCTCTTCTTCCGCCATAGGTCTGCTTTGGGCGATCTCCACCCTATCGCCCGACACCGTTACTTCCTTCCCTCTGGCCTGAACCGTTAAGACAGCAGGCTCTCCGGGAATAAGGGTAATAGAACCGTTCACCGTTACTAGCGGACGATTGGCTTCCATCTCTTTTAAAAGCATGTCCACCAGTGCTTCGTTGGTATCATTGTAGCCGGGCTGTTTAATGGTCATCATGTCCCGGCCATGCAGCTTATGATAATATCCCGTACTGATCTCGGTACGCAGATATAATTGCTGCAGGATCTCCAGATCCTTATCCTCCACACGGTAGCCGCGACCACCATTTGCAAGGCACAGATCCAGATATTTCCGGTAAATGCCGGTCACTCCGTAGACATAAGCAGGACTTTTCATCCGGCCCTCGATCTTGAAGGAATCGATCCTTGCTTCCACCAGTTCCGGCAGAATG
>JAIKYN010000153.1 GCA_024683155.1 Lachnospiraceae bacterium
TATGGTCTCCCAATCCCCGCAGCGGCTATATGTATCTCCGGGTAATTCACAGTCCTTATTCCAGGGTCTGTCAAATACCATTACCTTAAGGGCCGGCAAATGATCAAAGAAACGGAAGGCTGACGGTGAATCCTCAATGGCCAGATCAAAATGCATCTTATAATAATCTTCCAGTTCCAGGTTAAAGACACTGTTTTTTATAAAGGCATCTCTTCCGTATTTGTTCAAACAATACAAACTCACCCTCTCCAGACCATGCTGATCCAGCCACAATCTGGAAGGTTCATAGGCGATGGAAGGACGTCCGGTTATGATGGATACCTTATGGCCTGCATCCAGCCATTGGTTCATGATCTTTGACGCTCCCGGTGTTTCCTCGAAGGAAAGCAAAGCCTCCGGTGTATGCCCCTGGATCATCATATAGTCATATTCCTCTTCCGTCAGCGCAAACGACTTCTTCAGATCAAAGGATGTGATCTGCTCGTACGGTACCTCTTTTCCGAACAGTTTCACCACCAGATCCGAAAAGTAACGCGCTGTCTCACAAAGGCAATCATCAAAATCACAATAGATATTCATTAATTCTCCTTATAAACATTTATAGATTTCATAATAAGTATAACATCCGGCTTCCAGATCTTTCACCCCGGAAGGCAGAACCGCTTTGGAAGGAACCGGTGTTTCCAGAACGAGCTGAACCACATCCTCTTTCACACACCAATACGACCGGATGGTCCCCTGACGGGTTTCCAGACGGGTATCCATCCATCCCAATTCTTTACAGGGATGGGGTTCGTAGATCACAGAAGAAAAACCGGCGGCATCTTCTCCATGGGTGATCCCGGCGGCCTGTTCATATAACCAGTCTGCCACGGAACCGTACGCATAATGATTAAAGGAATTCATGTCTTTACTCCAGAACGAGCCGTCTTCACGGATCCCGTCCCAGTGCTCCCAGATGGTGGTTGCCCCTTTGGTAACAGGATACAGCCAGGAAGGATATTCCGTCCGAAGAAACAGCTTCCAGGCAAGATCTTCGTGTCCATAGCGGGTAAGCACATGGAGCAGGTAGGGCGTTCCCACAAAGCCGGTACGCAGCTGGCAACCATCTTTCCAGATCATTTCCGCCAATGCGTCAGCACAGGCTCGCGGGTCCTGTGCCAGCTGAAACTGTACAGCCAGTACATACTCTGTCTGGGTGTTACAGGTAGGATAGGTTTTGCGGAAAACAGCAACGATACGATCATACAAGGCTTCGTACGGACGGATATCTTTTCCCAGAAGCTTTCCGGCCTTCACCACCAGGGAAGTGGAATATGCGTAAAAGGCCGATGCAATATAATCCTCCCGGCTGGAGCCCTTATAGCTTCCTTCGGGAGCATCCAGTCCAAGCCAGTCTCCGAAATGGAAATGATCGGTCCACAGATTGGGCGTGGTGGTAACCGTTCCGATAAAGTCTACCCAGCCTTTCATGCTTTCAAACTGATCCCGCAGCACCTCCAGATCCCCATAGGTCTGATAGATCTGCCAGGGACAGATCACCGCCGCATCGCCCCAGGCCGCACTTCCTTCTCCACCGGGAATATAATCCGGGATCACCTGGCCTACTTCTCCGTTGGGCCTCTGATCTGCCGCCAGATCCTTTAACCACTTCTGAAAGAATCTCTCCACATCAAAATTCAGGCTTGCCGCCTTCACAAACACCTGGGCATCTCCCGTCCAGCCAAGACGTTCGTCTCTTTGGGGGCAGTCGGTGGGCACATCCAGGAAATTATCCAGCTGGCTCCAGATCACATTGGAAAGAAGCTGATTCACCTGTGCATTCCCGGTGTGTATAAAGCCGGTACGTTTCAGGTCCGAATGCACAGCAATGGCCGTAAAGTTTTCCGCCGTTGCTTCCCCGGGGTATTCCAGAAGACGGATATACCGGAACCCGAAAAAGGTAAGCGTGGGGTGCCAGCTCTGTGCCCCTTCTTTACAGATATATTCGGCGGTCGCTTTGGCTCCGCGGTAATTCTCATTATAAAAATTACCGTCCTGATCCAACACTTCTCCATGATCAAACCGCACCCTGTCGCCACTGTGCGCAGATAGAGACAGTTCCACATATCCGGTCACTTCCTGACCGAAATCCACCACCAGTTCCCCGGCCGGTGTACGGAACACCTCCTTTGCCGCAAAGCGCTCTGCTTCCCGGATCTCTTCACCCTCCTGGGGGATCAGGATCTGTTTATCCCAGGAAAGGATCTGTGCCTTCTCCCAGTCTTTGGTCTGAAAGGATGCATCATAACGCTCTCCATCGTATATCTCGCTGAAACGGACCGGGCTCTCTCCCACTTCCCAGGACTCATCAGTACCGATCTTCTCTACACGGCCATCCGCATAGGTCAGAATGAGCACTGCAATAAGACCTGCCGGCCTTGCATAGCGCTGTTTTTTATCTTCCGAATCGATCCAGCCGGGCATGGGGGAGCGAAACCAGCCCTTCCCAACGGTGACCCGGATCTCGTTGTTCTCTTCCAGAAGTGCCGTCACATCATAGCTTTGCACCTGCAGACGCTGCTCATAGACGGTCCAGCCGGGTGCCAGCACAAATTGCCCTACTCTCTTTCCATTAATATTTGCTTCATAGACGCCAAGGGATGTGATCTCCAGTCTTGCTTCCGTAAGTGCTCCTGCCAGAGAAAAGATGCGGCGAAATACAGGGCACACATCTCCCATATCTTTTCCTGTAATATACTGATTGTTTTGGATCTCCATACCATGCCCTCCTATATATCTGTGGTTTTCAATACTTCTGTATATCCGTGGTTTTCAACACTTCTGTATATCCGTAATTTTCAACACTTCTGTATATCCGTATTTTTCAACACTTCTCATACGCAAGCCTGGGATCGTTGTCTTCATACACATAAATGGTCCCGCAATGGACAAAGCCCAGTTTCTTAAGCAGGTTCTGCATCACCCGGTTATCTCCGTGGGTATCGATACGCAGATGTTTGCACTGGTCAAAGGCCCAGTTGATACAAAAGGAACCGATCCCCTTTTCCGATCCGTCTACTGCGATCCGATGAACAACACCTCTTTTCCCCTATTATACGTTGCCCTGGATAACGCTACAATCTGTAAACAAACCGAATTCGCATATGGAATCCTGTCAGATGCAGGAAAACACGGACTAGTTTTCTTAAAACTCTGAAAAAGCCGACAAAAATAGACGTTTCATCATTTTTATAGTATGATTTTGTTACAAGGTGGTGATTTATGAGTATTCCCGCCTTGGGTGCTGATTCAAAAAGAGGGGACGCATGACAGGTATCGGCAATTTTTCTCCCGTAGATCCGTCTCGGACCGCTTCCGAAACGGGTATACAATC
>JAIKYN010000193.1 GCA_024683155.1 Lachnospiraceae bacterium
AGGCGATATGATCAAAAGTCATTGCGAGGATCGCAATGGCTTTTATAGTGTTTGCAGTTAATCCCTTTTTCATTTATACTCCCCTGTGTTTCATTAAACCCTATCCTTAATTATATCTGCGAAATAAAGGCTTTCAATCCAATTTTTTAAGGAAAGGGTGAAAAAATCGGACAATCCGTCCAAAAGCATACGAAAATAAAAAATCGTCTGGCTTTTAATGTATCGTAAAAGTGCTTAGACGTGGTAGAATACAGAAGTGAGTGTTATTACAGATACTACTGTTTGCTTAGAGGAGAAACAATATGGCAGATTATGTTGTGACCTGCTGTTCTACAGCAGATTTATCCAAGGAACATTTTGATAAAAGAGACCTGAAAGTCATCTATTTTCATTACGAAGTGGACGGAGTGGAGTATCTGGACGATTGTGGAAAAAGTATGGCTCCGGAAGAACTATTCCGCAGAATGAACGATGGAGCGATGACCCGTACGTCCCAGGTTTCCGTGGGCGAATATAGCGCCTGCTGGAAAGAATACCTGGATCAGGGCAAGGATATTCTTCATGTATGCCTTTCTTCCGGTATTTCGGGAACGTATCAGTCTGCTAAGATCGCCTGCGATATGCTGAAAGCAGAATATCCGGATCGAACCATTCATGTGGTGGATTCGCTGGCTGCATCCAGTGGCTACGGCCTTTTAATGGATGCTATCGCCGATAAAAGGGATGAAGGCATGAGCCTGGAGGAGCTGTATCAGTGGTCAGAAGAGAATAAGCTTCGTCTGCATCACTGGTTCTTTACTTCGGATCTGACCTTCTTTATCCGAGGTGGCCGTGTCTCCAAGACGGCCGGCATGATCGGTAAAGTATTGAATATTTGCCCGTTACTTAACGTAGACTTCAAGGGTGCATTAACACCCAGAGAGAAGATCCGCGGTAAGAAAGCGGTGATCCGTCGTACCTTCGAAAAGATGAAGGAACATGTGGAAAATGGGATGGATTACGCCGGAAAGTGTTATATGAGCCATTCCCTGTGTCTGGAAGATGCACAGATGCTGGCACAGATGATCGAAGAAGGCTTTACCAAATTGAATGGCAAAGTAGAGATCAATCCCATCGGAGCCACCATTGGCAGTCATACCGGTCCCGGAACCGTAGCGTTGTTCTTCTGGGGAGATAAGAGAGAAGATTAAAAATAGAACAAAGAATGGATTTAAGAAAGGCAATGCCGTTGAACGTCGGTGTTGCCTTTTTCTTTTTACTTATCTTTTACAACAGGATGATTATGGATTTTACGTTAAAAAAATAGAATGATGATTGTCATCAGGAGATGAATATGAAAATGAGATCACAGGAGGATCGATATGAAAAAGAATTGGATGATAAAGACAGCAGCGGTAGGAATGCTGGCAGTACTTATGGCGGGCAGTCTGACCGGATGCGGTAGCACAGAAGCAAATGCAGCAAAGCTTTCCGGTAAGATTTCCCTGGCAGGAAGCACTTCCATGGAGAAACTTTGCGAAGCCATGAGCGAAAGCTTTATGGAAGCGAATCCGGAGATCACGGTAACGGTGGAATATACCGGTTCCAGTGCAGGAGTAGAGTCTCTTGTGCAGGGTAGCGTAGATGTGGGGAATGCATCACGTGGTCTGAAGGATGGAGAAAAAGAAAGCGGAGCAGTGGAAAACATTGTAGCAATCGATGGTATTGCAGTGATCACAGATAAAAACAACACCGTGAAGGATGTAACGACCGAGCAGCTGGTAAGCATCTATACCGGAGAAGTATCCAACTGGAGCGAACTGGGCGGTAACGATGAAGCCATTGTTGTTATCGGACGGGAAGCAGGTTCCGGTACCAGAGGAGCATTTGAGGAACTGCTGGAGATCGAAGATATTTGTGCATACGCCCAGGAACTGGATTCTACCGGAGCAGTCCTTGCCAAGGTGGCTTCCACCCCCGGAGCCATCGGTTATATCTCTCTGGATGCAGCAGATGATTCCATTCAGAGCATTGCTTTAAACGGAGTTGCTGCAACGGAAGAAAACATTGTAGCAGGGCAGTATCAGCTTTCCCGTCCTTTTGTAATGGCTACCATGGGAGAGATCGCAGAACAGAGTGAACTGGTACAGGCCTGGTTTGATTATATTCACTCAGAGGATGGACAAGCAGTCATCACAGGTGTAGGCCTGATCCTTCCCGAATAGGAAGCTTGAAATATGAAAAACAAAGCACAAAAGAAACCTGCAGAGAAGATCGCGGAATCTATATTTACGGTATGTGCCATCGTTGCGATCTTTGCAGTATGTTCCATCACTGTGTATATGATAGCAAAGGGTACTCCGGCATTACGTAATGTCGGAGTATCTCCGTTGTTATTTGGGACGAGCTGGAAACCTACGGCACAGGATCCCCAATATGGCATTTTTTATATTATCCTTACATCCATCGTGGGAACCGCAGCCAGCGTATTGCTGGGGGTCCCGGTGGCTTTGCTGACCGCGGTTTTTCTTACGGAGGTAGCGGGAAAGAAACTGGTAGGGATCGTTTATCCTGCGGTGGAATTGCTGGCAGCCATCCCATCGGTCATTTACGGATTACTGGGATTGATGCTGCTTAATCCACTGATGTATAAGCTGGAGAAAATGGTGTTTGCGGATTCCGCGACCCATCAGTTTACAGGAGGATCGAATCTGATCTCCGCGGTGATCGTGTTGGAGATCATGATCCTTCCAACGGTTGTAAACGTAAGTGCGTCGGCTATCAGAGCTGTTCCGGAAGAATTGCGTGCCGCATCCTTCGCTCTGGGAGCCGGTAAGATCCAGACAATCTTTAAAGTGACGATCCCTGCAGCAAAATCAGGCATTATGACAGGAGTCGTACTGGGGATCGGAAGAGCCCTGGGAGAAGCCATGGCCATCAATATGGTGGCCGGAGGGTCGGTGAATCTGCCGCTTCCGTTCAATTCGGTCCGGTTTTTAACAACGCAGCTGGTCAGCGAAATGGGATACGCCGAAGGTTTGCACCGACAGGTACTTTTTACGGTTGGGCTGGTACTGTATGTGTTTATCATGAGCGTAAATCTGATCCTGCAGAAGATACGAAAGGGGGCGGTGATGGATGAATAAAGCGGATGGCTTATCTTATAAATGGAGTATCCGTAAGACCAAAGATGTGCTGTGCTATGGTTTGATCTATCTGTGCGCCGCGCTTGTAGTGGTATTACTGGCAGGGATCATTGGTTATGTATTTGTGCGCGGTGCAGGCAGTGTGACCTTTCGGTTTCTTACTTCTGTCACTTCGGTATTAAAAGGCACGGTGGGTATTGCAGGTAATATTGTGAACACCGTCCTGATCATATTACTGACGATGCTGATCGCAACTCCGGTAGGCGTAGGAGCGGCCATTTATCTGAATGAATATGCAAAACCGGGAAAACTGATCGATCTGGTGGAATTCGCCACAGAAACGCTGTCCGGTATCCCTTCCATTATCTTCGGTCTGTTTGGAATGATGTTCTTCGGACAGACGCTGGGGCTGGGATATTCTCTGATCACCGGTTCGCTTACCCTGATCCTGATGGTACTTCCACTGATCACCCGTAATACCCAGGAAGCACTGAAAACCGTTCCTATGAGTTACCGGCAGGGGGCCGTGGGTTTAGGCGCGGGGAAATGGTACACCATTCGAACGATCCTGCTCCCGGCAGCCATGTCCGGGATCATTACCGGGGTCATTCTGGCCATTGGGCGCATCGTGGGAGAATCTGCAGCGCTTCTGTTTACCGCAGGAAGTGCCAAGGCCCTGCCCAAGAGTTTTGGGGGCGTTTTTTCCAAGATCTTCCAATCCGGCGGCACCATGACGGTTCAATTGTATCTTTCGGCCACCAGTGAAGGGGATTTTGATACGGCTTTCGGTGTGGCGGTTGTGTTACTGGTCCTGGTATTTCTCATTAATCTGGGGACCAAGAGACTTGCAGCAAGATTTGATGTGACGAGGAAATAGTATGAAGGAAAATACAAAGATCCGTGTTGAGGATCTGCATCTTTATTACGGAGAAAATCATGCCTTAAAAGGCGTTAGTATGGATATTTGCGAAAATGCGGTGACTGCCTTTATCGGACCGTCCGGATGCGGAAAATCCACATTTTTGAAAACATTAAATCGTATGAATGACCTGGTGGAAAATGTGCAGATCCGGGGAAAGGTATATCTGGATGGAGAAGACATCTATGCACCGGACGTAGATACCACCATTTTACGGAAGAAAGTAGGCATGGTATTCCAACAGCCCAATCCGTTTCCCATGAGCATCTATGACAATATAGCATATGGACCGAGGGTGCATGGGATCAAAGATAAACGGACGCTGGATGGGATCGTGGAAGAAAGCCTTCGGGGGGCAGCTATTTTTGATGAGGTAAAGGATCGGCTGAAAAAATCGGCCCTGGGGTTGTCCGGAGGCCAGCAGCAGAGGATCTGCATTGCCAGAGCGCTGGCGGTGCAACCGGAAGTGCTGCTAATGGATGAACCGACCTCGGCCCTGGATCCTATTTCCACCTCAAAAATCGAGGATCTGATGGAAGAATTAAAGAAAAAATATACGGTGGTCATTGTGACGCACAATATGCAACAGGCCGTCCGGGTTGCTGATGACACGGCATTTTTCCTGTTGGGAGAGCTCATAGAATTCGGTCACACCCAGCAGGTATTCTCCTATCCCGGAGATAAGAGAACAGAAGATTATATTACAGGAAGATTTGGCTAAGGGAGAGACAGAAAATGAGATCGAAATTTGATGAGCAGCTTCGTATGTTAAATAATGAAATGATCCACATGAGTACGATGATCGAAAAAGCCATACAGGATGCCATTGATGCATTATTTGCACAGGATGTGGATAAGGCAAAACGGATCATGCAGGAAGATGAGCTGGTGGATCAGGAACAGAAAAAGATCGAGAATATCTGCTTCCAGCTGTTGATCCAGCAGCAGCCGGTAGCCAGAGATCTGCGGACTATAACGGCAGCCATGAAGATGGTAACGGATATGGAACGGATCGGAGACCAGGCGGCGGATATTTCCGAATTGACGATCCTTATGGCGGACAGTCCTTATCTTATGAAAGAAGATAACATCAAGAAAATGGCTGTCGAAACCATGACGATGCTGATCCATGCCGTGGAAGCCTATGTGGAACAGGATATGGAAAAAGCCCGGGAAGTGATCGATCATGACGACATCGTGGATGATCTGTTTGTAAAAGTAAAAACAGATCTGATCGAAGTGATGCAGAAGAACACGGATTATGAAGAACATGCGGCCGATTTATTGATGGTAAACAAGTATCTGGAACGGATCGGAGATCATGCCACTAACATCGCGGAGTGGGTGATCTTTTCCATCGACGACCACATGACATCCGACTAGATAAAAATGCTTTATATCGGGGGATATTTGCAGAATATCAAAAGAACAGGCCCTGATCACGGATCAGGGCCTGTTCTTTATAAGGGATCAGGATTCATAGAACGGGTGATTACTGGTATATATATAGACCCAAAACAGTGATAACAGGATAGGATAGCCGATAAAACAAAGCATCCAGTCCAAAGTGGATAATGCCCAGATATGGATCACAAGCCAAAGAACAAAACCTGCGAAAGCACCTGTAAAGCCGGAAATGAAAAAAATAAAGCGATATTTGTTTGGAGTCTTCCATTTTTTGGAATTAATATAGGTCCATAAAGTCTTCATGTTGCTACCTCCGCTTACAGGAAGTATAGAAAACCCATGTAAAAGCTAAAACCGCATTTTTGTAAGATTTTTGTAAAACACATAGATTTTACATGGATTTTACAAACAGACCCTCAAAGGTTTTACATATCCATCTTATGATGAAGAAAAATGTGGAGCATGAGGTGATATTTGTGGATATATTCGGCATTTTAACAATGATCGGCGGATTAGCACTGTTCCTTTTCGGAATGAGCACCATGGGGGAGAGTCTGGTGATGCTTTCCGGCGGTAAACTGGAGCGCATTTTACAGAAACTGACTCAAAAACGGATCATGGCATTACTGCTGGGAGCCTTTGTAACGGCAGTGATCCAGTCTTCTTCGGCCACGACGGTCATGGTGGTAGGTTTTGTAAATTCCGGGATCATGAAGCTGACTCAGGCGGTGGGTATCATCATGGGAGCCAATGTGGGAACCACCATTACGTCCTGGATCCTTTCTCTTACCGGCATCAGCGGAGATAACCTGTTCATCAATCTGTTAAAGCCCAGTTCCTTTTCGCCGGTGCTGGCAGCCATTGGTATTATTTTCATGATGACGGGAAAAGAAGGTTCCCGCAAAAAGATCGTGGGGAACATTCTTCTTGGGTTTGCAGTCCTTATGTATGGGATGGAAACCATGAGCAATGCTGTTTCTCCCCTGAAAGATGATCCGGCTTTTACCAGTATGCTGACCGCTTTTTCCAACCCGGTCCTGGGAATGGTTGCAGGAGCCATTCTTACAGCAGTGATCCAGAGTTCCTCCGCTTCCGTGGGTATCCTGCAGGCCTTGTGTATGTCCGGTGCGGTAACCTATGGGGCGGCTATTCCCATTATTATGGGGCAAAATATAGGTACCTGTGTCACCGCCCTGATCTCTTCCCTTGGTGCCAGCAAAAATGCAAAACGGGCAGCCTTCATTCATCTGTATTTTAATTTGATCGGAACGATTTTGTTCATGGCTCTTTTTTATGTAGTCAATCATTTTGTACAGTTTCCGTTTCTGACCGAATCTGCGGCAGCAGCCGGTGTTGCAGTGGTTCACAGCTTATTTAATATCGGATGCGCAGTTGTACTTTTCCCCTTTGGGGACCAGCTGGTAAAATTGGCCACGTTCACGGTACGAAACCACAAGGATACGGAAGAAAAGGCGGAAAAGGTGCGTCCGGCGGAATTGTCTGCGCTGGATGAGCGTTTCCTGGATACCCCTTCCTTTGCCATTCAGCTTTGTAAAAGTGCCGTCATCAAGCTTTCGGAATATACTCAGCAGGCAATCCTGCTGGCAATGGAGACGGTAACCGAATACAAGGCAGAGAAAGTAGGAGAAGTGGAACGTCTGGAACAACTGGCGGATGACTTTGAGGATTCGGTAGGAACCTATCTGGTAAAACTGGCCGGAAGGGATCTGGGGAAGGAAGACAGTCACCTCTTATCTACCCTCCTTCACTCCATCAGCGACTTTGAACGGATTTCCGATCATGCCATCAATATCGCAGAAGAAGCCCAGAAAGCCTATGAGCAGAATCTGGAATTCAGTCCCGAAGGAACGGCAGAGCTGGAATCTTTGGGAACTGCTCTTCGTGATATAATGCATATAACACAGCGTGCCTTTGCGGAAGGAGATACCAAAGCCGCAACCAACGTGGAACCGCTGGAGGAAGTCATTGATGATCTGGTCATGGAGATGAAGCAGCGGCATATCATACGATTGCGAAAGGGTGAATGCTCTATGGAGGCGGGTCTTTTGCTGGAAGATATCCTGACCAATTATGAACGGGTATCGGATCACTGTTCCAACATTGCAGCTGCGCTCATTGAGATCCAGGCGGATGAACTGGATATGCATCAGTACATTGATGTGAAGATCAAGGGAAGTGATGCACATTTCCGTGAAGAGTATCTCAGACTGAAACGGATCTATATATTACCATAGGAAAGAAGGAAGATAAATGGCCCTGATCTATATTGTGGAAGACGATCCCAGCATACAGGAGATCGAAATGATGGCCTTAAAGAACAGCAACTATATGGTACAGGTATTTGACCGGGCTTCTAGTTTTTACGAAAAGCTGGAGACCATTTTACCGGATCTGGTCCTGCTGGATATCATGCTGCCGGATGAAGATGGATACTCCATCGTCCG
>JAIKYN010000201.1 GCA_024683155.1 Lachnospiraceae bacterium
GGAAACCAGAACGACCACAGAAATAAAGTAGGGAATATACACCGTTGTCTGCAGGATCTTTTTCCATCTCTGATTTCGCAGCTGATTGATGATCATGGCCAGGATAATAGGAGCCGGAAAGCCTACCACGATACTGGTCAGTGAGATCAGAAAGGTGTTGCGCAAAGTCGGCCAGAACATGGCACTTTTAAAATACTGGTCAAAGTATTTCATTCCCACAAACTTACCGCCGGTAATGCCTGCGGTAAAGCTATATTCACGAAACGCCAGCTGAACGCCGTACATCGGCACGTAGCAGAATACAAAAATATACAAAACCGCCGGAAACAGCATCACCCAAAGCTGCCAGGTATGCGCAAAATAGCGCTTGATCTTTTGTCCCTTATTCATTGTTACCCTCCATAACGATTTATAAACATATGGCATTCGCCATCACTTCAAATCCCATACATTCATAAGCACTTGCTTTTTCCCGCATCAGAATGAGAAACAGGAGTCTGTACATCGGTCATCTCACAAAAGAAGGGGGACGCCAAGGCGCCCTCCTTCGCTTGCAAGAATCATTATTTTCTTACTGTATGAAGCACGGTTGCTTACAGGTAATTATTTACCAAGGTAAGCATCAAATGCCTTCTGACGGATATCCAGAACTTCCTGGAGACCTGCATTCTTTACGCTCTCTACATAAGCATCCCAGGTAGCATCCACATCCTGCTCTCCGGTCATCCATAAGGACCACTGGTTGGATACGATATTCTTGATATTGGCCTGATCAACTGCCATGGTGGAAAGCTCTTCTTCCGAATACTTCATGAACATCTGCGGATAAGTATCAGACTCGGATGCCTTAGCGATGACATCGTTGTAAGTCTCTCTTTCCTTTAATGCATAGGTCATATCCTGTGCCATCTCAATGGTGGTTGAACGACGGATATACATGGGACCGTTATCTGCAAAAGCATAGGTCCACTTCCAGGTACCGGCATCCACTGCAGGATCCTGAGGATCGTTTACCTTGTAGGCATTGTCACCGATCTTGGATACATTACCGTCAGAGATACCGCCAAACAGAACCTGTACAGACTTCTCAGCATCGTAGAACTTGTCGATGAAACGAACAGCAGCTTCTACGTTCTGGCACTTGGCAGATACGCATACACGGTTACCGGACATATTAAGGCCGGTGTAGTCATCTCTCCATCTGGTGTCATAGGTTCCGGCAGCACAGTCGATATCGTAATCCAGTGCAGGAACCGGTACGTACTGGCTGTAAAGGGTAGGACCGAACTTATCGGTTTCTTCCCATCCGAATACGCAGCCTACCATTGCTTCTCCTGCTTCGTTACCTCTGGAAAGAGACTGGAAAGTGGAATAGTCATTGGTTAATGCGTTGGGATTGATCAGCCCTTCGCTGTATAGGTCGTGGATGTAATGGATGAACTTCTTGTAGCGCTCGTCTACGGCATAGTTCTTAACCTGTCCGTCCTCTGCAAAGTAGCAATCATAACCCCAGTTGGTCAGCTGGATACCAAGACCGCCGATGAAATTAAACAGACCGTAAGCGGAATCGTAATCGCCGTTAAAGTCTAAGGGAATCTCATCCGATGCATCTCCGTTACCGTTGCAGTCATTATCGCGGAAAGCTTCCAGAACTGTCTTAAACTCGGTAAAAGTGGTAGGAACGGCAAGTCCTAACTGATCCAGCCAGTTCTTGTTGATAAACAGAACGGAGTTGGTGCTGGGCCATTTGCCCTGGAATTTGGGAACACCGTAGATCTTGCCTTCCGGTGTAGTTGCCAGAACCTTGGTATCGGGCTCTTCGGTAAACATGGCGTTGATATTGGGTGCCAGTTCCGGTGTCAGATAATCGGTCAGGTCTACAAACAGACCGTTATAGGTTACATAATCAGAATCCTGGGTAGCGTTAAACAGCAGATCCGGAACATCCCCGGCAGCAAAACGGGTAGGCTTTGTGGTATCCCAGTCTGCACGGATCACTTCCCATTCGATCTCAACGCCTGCTTCATCTTCGATCTCAGCTAACCACTTCATGTTCTCAAGGTCAGTGGTCAGAGCATGGGCGATGAAAAGTGCAGTCAGCTTTGTCTTCTCCCCGGAAGAAGCTGTGTCAGCAGATGCGCCGGAATCGGTGGTAGTTGTAGTTGCGGCACTGCTATCGGAAGAGCTGTCAGCGCTTGTAGCTGCTCCGCTGTCGGAAGATC
>JAIKYN010000219.1 GCA_024683155.1 Lachnospiraceae bacterium
GAGTTTTCTGCAACCAGAGAAGTTTCCTGCGCCTTTTTGCCGGACGCCATGGCTTTTGCCATCTGATCGAACAGATCCTTGCTGCTCTCTTTCAGGTCAATGCTACGAATATCCTCTGCCTTCTCCAGATTTTCGCCCGTAAGGGGAATGCCTTCCTGGATCATGGCTTTCGCTCTTTCCAGCATCTGCGGCGTCGCTTCAAAACCCGCCTGGGTCAGCACCTTTTCAATGGAACCTGCAAGTGCTTCCACATCCACCTGTGCTTCCGCGTGGCTATAATATGCACTTTCTACCGTAACACCTGCCTGAGCAAAATAGCCGTTTCCGGCTGCCCCGCTTTTTTGTCCGGAGAATTCCGCTTTATGAAGGGCTTCAATGGTAGGTTCCATATCATTTCGCAAAAGATAAGAAACCGCTTCCTCGGAAGGCGTCTTCAGCCCCTGGAATAACACCATGGCCTTGGACATATCCTCCAAGTTTTCTTTTGTGACAGGAACGTCATTTTCTTCCAGGGCCTTCTGCATCTGTCTTGCGCTTGCTTCGGAACCTGCTACTTCCTGCAGCGCTTCCAGATCTACATCGTCGGTATAACCGGGAACATAATTGCCACCCTTTACCAGCTCTGCTTTTATTTTGTCGACAATGGTCACTGCTTCTTCGAAATCGACCTCTGCCGGTGAGAAGCCTTCGTCCATCATGCGGGAAATATCATCCCCTGACATAGAATCAGACATAACCGACATATAGTTCTTCTGCAAGCCCACCATGGTCTGCAGCAGATCTCCGGCGCTTTCATCTGCGGTCATTCCCTGACCTTTTAAAGCGGCGTTTTCCATAACTATGCCAGAAATGTCTGTAAGCATCTTACCGGACCGAAGTGCCTGCGTCCTGCCTGCACCCTGCTCGGTCTTGGTAATTCCGTATGCAGTTTTATTGTCGGCGTTGGTTTTAAGAGGAAGGTTATCAAAATTGATCTTCATTTTCACCGCCGTATTTTCTTGAAAACTCGTGCTTTTTACCACGAAAAAAGGTGAACAGAATTCTGTTCACCCTTTATTTCGGCTCATTACGCTGCTTTCTTAACCCCAACCCCGGAATTTTCGGATTTCATTCCGAGAAATAGAATTCGTATTTCCGGATTTCATTCTGCAAAAACTAGAATTCATAGATCAGGGCTGCATAAGGAGGCAGGGTGAAAGATACAGAATAATCCTTGAAATGACAAGGCTCTTTCTCGGGAACCAGTTCTCTGGGAACTTCCTCTCCGTTACCTCCGAAGCGTTCGTCGGTACTGCTCAGCAGCAATTTATACTTTTTGTTTTCCGGAAGCGGCAGTCGATACTCTTCCCAGGTCATGGGCGTCAGATTGATCACGAACAAAAGCCGCTTTTTATGATTCTTGGCATCGGTCCTGGATACGACCCTTCGCATGAAGCTGAAGGTGGAATGATCCTTGTCATCCGCATTCATCCATTCAAAACCGGACCAGCTGTTATCACAGTCATACATGCAGGGATATTTACGGTAGATCTCCAGCAGCTCCTTCATGTATTCATGCACACCGTTATTTAATGGCTCCTGCAGGATGTACCAATCCAGCTCCCGCTTTTCGCTCCACTCTCTCTCCTGGGCAAAATCCTGACCCATGAACAATAATTTCTTGCCGGAATGTCCGAACATAAAGGTGTAGGCCGCACGGAGATTGGAGTATTTATCTACCTTATAACCGGGCATCTTCTCCACCATGGAGCATTTCAGATGCACGACTTCGTCATGGGACAGCGGCAGGATATAGTTTTCACTGTCGTTATAACTCATGGCAAAGGTCATGGTATAGTGATTATCCTTACGGAAATAAGGATCCATCTTCATATATTCGCAGAAATCATGCATCCAGCCCATGTTCCACTTATAGGTAAAGCCCAGGCCGTCATCTTCCACCTTGCCGGTAACCATGGGCCAGGCGGTGGATTCTTCCGCGATGGTAAGGAACCAGGGATAGGTACCCCGGATCATGGAATTCAGATGCTTAAAGAACTCTATGGCTTCCAGGTTCTTATTGCCGCCATAGATATTGGGAACCCATTGTCCGTCCTGCTTGCCGTAATCCAGATACAGCATGGAAGCTACCGCGTCCACCCGCAGTCCGTCTACGTGGAATTCTTTCAACCAGAACAACGCATTGGCAATGAGGAAATTCTTTACTTCCGGTTTACCGTAATTAAAGATCTTGGTACCCCAGTCGGGATGCTCTCCCATTCTGGGATCGGGATATTCGTACTCACACGCCCCGTCGAATTCCCCAAGGCCATGGGCATCTCTGGTGAAATGGGCAGGCACCCAGTCCAAAATGACACCAATGCCATTTTTGTGGAATTCATTGATCATATACATGAAATCCTGCGGTGTGCCGAATCGGGAAGTCGGTGCATAATAGCCGGTTACCTGATACCCCCAGGAACCGTCATAAGGATACTCGGCAATGCCCATAAGTTCCACATGGGTATACTTCATCTCTTTCAGATATTCCACCATGGAATCAGCAAACTGCCGGTAGTTATAGAAGCCGTCTTCTGTTCCGTCGGGATGCTTCTTCCAGGATCCGATCTCACACTCATAGATCGCCAGAGGCATGGTATACACATCCTGCTTCTCACGCTTCTTGCACCAGGAAGCATCCGTCCACTTAAAGTCGGAAAGGTCCGTGGTGATCGAGGCCGTCGCGGGACGCACCTCTGCGTAATTGCCGTAGGGATCTGCCTTATAAAGGCGCCGCCCGTCCCTGGTAATGATCAAATATTTGTAAAGTTCACCGGTTCCCAGTCCCGGAACGAAAGCGGTATAGATACCGATCTCTCCGATCCGTTCCATGGGTGTTATGCCTTCCTGCCAGTCATTAAAGTTACCCACCACATATACAGCCGCAGCCTGGGGGGCCCATACAGCAAAGAAGGTTCCTTTTACTCCGTTTTCTTCTGAAGGATGTGCACCCAGTTTCTTATAAATGTCATAATGGGTACCTTGTCCGAATAGATACTGATCGCCATCTGATATAACAATTTTTTCCATTACAGGAAGTCTCTTTCCCGGAGAATGATCATATCCTCCGCATCATATCTTTTTGCAAACAATATATCCACAAAATGCTTCAGGTTCTTACGGTTGGCGCTCTTAACAGCTTCCCGTACAATATCTTTTACTTCATCCACCGTTACGCTGTGACTGCTGGTCTGTCGCTCTTCGATCCGGCGATGTAATGCCAGCTTTCCAAGCTCATCAATGGCATATTCCAGATCGTATGCATAACTTACACCGAAGGAAACCAGCGAATCATTGTCCAGCGCTTCGATGTCCACTCTTGCATTGAACAGTTCCTTCAGACAATCATTCACTTTCAGGAGAGAATCCATACCCTTCTTGGTATCCGTCAGGAAGATGATGATCCCTTCTCCTTCGTGGGAAAGGGCTTTGGACAGGTTCTCTGCGGTAGCACAGTTCAGTGCGCCTGCATCTTCAATGATCAGTGCACCATTGGGTACCTTGGAGACCAGTTTCTCCATGTTCTTGTCTTTGATTTCCTCCGCCGTAGTACGTGCTACTTTTCCGGAGAAATTATGGTCTGTGACCTGAATATCCTTTACGATCCGGCGGACCAGTTTCAGGATTCCCGCACCGGCTTCACCGGTGATGATCACATTTCCTGTATAAGGAGCAAGAGATACTGTATCAAGAAGCATCTCTAATTGTCGCTTGGATTTGGCATCCTGTAAGAAGGGTGCAAACAGTTTTCTTTCTTCCGGAGATAAGGTGCCGCGAATATGTCCCTGTGCGGCTTCCTGCGTGCCTGTGGTTGTACCCTCGGTATGCGTATCTGTACCGTCCGTGGTTTCTTCCCCGGCAGTATCTTCTGTTTCTTTTTCGCTGTCTTCTGCGCTCTCCTGCGTCTCTTCAGCAGATTCTTCTGCCCCGTCTGTATCTTCCGCAACGTCCCCGGTTGCGTTATCTTTAGCAAGATCTTCTTCCGCTATATCCGCAGCTGTTTCTGCTATCGCCTCCGGAAGCTCTTCCTCTCCTGCCGCATCTTCCTCTACAGTCTCGTCGGTATCTGTAACATCTTCCTCTGCGATTTCTTCTGTATCTGCAATATCCTCGCATGTTTCTTCCGAAAGATCTTCGGTTACATCCGCTTCGTCGTCTTCAGAAATGGTTTCTTCTACAGCCTCTTCAGAAGCTGCTTCCTCGTCCTGTAAAAGTGCATCTTCGGCGAACACATCCTCCCCGATTCCGGAAGCTGCTGCTTCCGTTGCGGACTGCATCAGTCCCACTTCCACATCATATTTGGTGAACATCTCACCGGTCTCATCCTGCACCATCTTCTGCAGTTCGGAGAAACGCTTCTCGCGATTGGCCTGAAGCTTACTCTGCCATTCCTGCATGATGTCGTCCAGGGAGATCTGTCCGGTGATCTGCTTTTCGATCTGTTCGCTTTCCGGTACGGCCAGGGAAATCTGTCCGTCGGATTCCTGGGTCAGTAACTCGTCAAAGGCGGTGCTTTCCGGTACGGATCCGGGTTTTACGGGATAGATCACCGTACCTCTAAAGCCTGCATAAGGATCAGCGCCTCCTGCCTGCGCTTCTGCGGTGGATACCACATCCGGTCGGGGATGATGCTGCACAGCACCTTCCTCTTCCAGTGCTTTCTCCACTTCCTCCACCACGATCTGATCGGTGTGGCCTTCCTGCAGCTGCGCCTGTTTGCGGATAGCTTCTTCCCGAAGTTCTCCTTTTTGACGCATCTCCTGTAATACCGTATCCTGGATCTCCTTGCCGGCATCTGCCGTCTTCTCGATCACTTCTTCCATGTCCCTGGACATGTCCACCGTATCCGGCTCTTCGAAGAAGATCTCTTCTGCGTCGGGCTCCAGCTTGGGTCCCATATCCATCTCCTTGGTCTCCTGGAATAAAGGAGCCATGGCGGCATGGGTCAGTAATTCGGTCTGAGAGATCTCGCCGGTCTCCTGACCGATCCGGATCTCGGATTGTTCAATATCTTCTTCGGAAAGTCCTTCGGGAACCGGGATCTCCATATTGGGATCCGTATCGAAATCAGGTCCCATGACCTCCTTCAGATTACGGGCGATCTCTTTCTGCAGATCCACCGTAGACATCTTCTCGGGATCCATGGTTCGAACCTGGATTTCCGATAATTCTTCCGGTGTGATCCGTTTAGTGGGTGCTGTATCAATACCGGCGGGGGTACTTTCCTTGGTCATCGCCTTGTTCAGGTCGGGAATGACCCTGGTATTTTCCAGATCCGGATTTTCACGGACCGCCTGGGATTCTTCATTGTATACTCTTTGCTGCTCACGGGAAAGCGGCTCATGCAGCATCTTTAACTCCATGGCCTTACGGACAAACTTGCCGGTGCCGAACATGGTAATGAGTTCATCACATTCTTCCACGCAACGGGTGCCAAGTCCGATCCGATGATACAGATATGCCAGCTCATACATCCATTTTTCAAGGAAATCGTGACGCTTTAATTCCTCCAGGACGTTGATCTGTTCCTCTAAGCTGGTATCTGTTAACTGAAAGATCTTGTATTTTAAGATATACTGTCTGCTGTCGTCGGGAGCGATCCTGCAAAAATGCTTGTAGGTCTCCGTAGCGGGAATGATATCCCCTAACTTCACATACAACTCGCACAGGCAGTAAATGATATTCCGATTGTTCGGCTGTCGTTCATCTGCAAGCAAAAGAAGAGCCTTACTGTCGTCATATCTGCGCACCGCCTTGTATATGTCGCTGACGGTACAGAGCATGACATAGCTCTTGACTCTTCTCCAATCAATGGTATCTGCAATTTCTGCTGCTTGCTTGTAATCTTTTTTATCAACAAGAGCCTGGATTTCCTCGGCTCTGACTCTATATTCAAACTTATCCAAAATGAGCACCCCGTATTCTTTTTTAGTTTAGCATACGGCCCTTTGGAAGTCAAAAATTTACAGTAAATTCGATAGTTTTCCAAACTCTTCCAGGGTAAAAGTTTCCCCTCTTACGGTGGGTGATTTTTCCATTTTGGCAAGAGCTTCTTCTACCTGCTCTCTGGAGAGCCCCAATTCTGACATATGTGTCAGTCCGTTCACCAGTGTTTTCCTTCGCATATTGAAGGATGCACGGATGAGCTTAAACATCTTCTTCGGATCCTCTACAGCAATAGGGGGTTGCTCATACCGGGTGAGCTTTATGACAGCACTGTCAACATTTGGTCTGGGCACAAAGCTGCTGCCGGGAACGATCATCATGGTTTCCGGTTTTGCATAGTACTGTACTGCCAGGGAAAGCGCTCCATATTCCTTGGACCCCGGGCCTTCCTGCATGCGGTCCGCCACTTCCTTCTGCACCATGATGGTGATGCTTTCAAAGGGCAGATCACTTTCAAACAGATACATCAGGATGGGCGTCGTAATATAGTATGGTAGATTTGCCACCACTTTTAAGGTCAACCCGTTTCCCGGAGTATCCGATGAAATGTTGGTGCCGGTTGCTTCCTTCCCATCCAGGATCCGCTCCAGTCTTGCCTTATCCACCTTCAGAATATCATCATTTACCACCGTAACGTTATCAAACTCCGCCAGCGTTTCTTCCAGAATGGGGATCAGCTTCTTATCGATCTCCACGGAAATGACCTTTCCTGCATGGGCGCAAAGAGCCTGGGTCATGGTTCCGATCCCGGGACCGATCTCCAGAACGCAATCCTCCTTGCAGATGCCGGCTGCATCGATGATGCCATCCAACACATGTTCATTTACCAGAAAGTTCTGGCCGAACTTCTTCTGCATGGAAAAACCGTATTTATCCAGGATTTCTTTTGTATTTTCAAATTCAATGAGTTTTTTCATATCATTCCTTTAAGGTGTTTCGATCCCGAACATCCGGAACGCATTTTCTTCCGTTACCCGGATGACTTCTTCTGTGGAGATGCCCTTGATCTCTCCGATGGCTCTGGCTATATGGGGCAGAAATAAGGAAGAATTTCGCTCTCCCCGATGCGGTTCCGGTGCCATATAGGGACAATCCGTCTCCAGCAAAATGTGATCCAGGGGAACGGCTTCCACCGCCTGCTTGGCTTTCTTGGCATTCTTAAAGGTGACTACACCGCCGAATCCGAAGTAAAAATCGAAAGCCAGAAACTGCCGCGCCATTTCCGCGGAATAGGAGTAACAATGCAGGACACCGCCTGCTTCTTTCGCATTTTCTTCCTTCATGATGGCAAAGGTATCTGCCGCCGCATCTCTGGAGTGGATAATAATGGGAAGTTTTACTTCTTTGGCCAGGCGGATCTGCTGCCGGAACCACTTCTGCTGCACCTCCGGAGAAGGATTATCTTCATAATGATAGTCCAACCCGATCTCGCCGATGGCTACTACTTTCTCGTGGGAAGCCATAGCGCGCAGTTCCTCCAGAGAGTGGCTGCCGTTTTCCAGAGTATCTGCATGTTCCGGATGGATGCCCACAGCGGCGTAGACGTAGGGATAGGTCTGTGCCAGTAGAAGCGCTCTTTGGCTGCTTTCCATACTGGCCCCTACATCACACACATGGCCGATGCCTTTTTGGGGCATTTCTTCCAGCAAACGGTTATAATCATTTTCAAATGCTTCATCATCATAATGAGCATGGGAATCAAAGATCATGTCAATATTCCTTGTAATTACGCCGTTTCCGGCTTTTAAAAATTTTTCAAAAAAATGCTTGCAAACTAAATTGCATTATACTATAATCATTCTTGCGTTGTAAATACGAGCGCCTCTAGCTCAGTTGGTAGAGCACCTGACTCTTAATCAGGGTGTCCAGGGTTCGAGCCCCTGGAGGCGCACGCAACTTGGACCACTTACTTTAGTAGGTGGTTTTTTTATGCTATGACGTAGCGTTACCTGCCCGGCAACTTCTACGACATATCCTTACGTATAAGAGGAATGCCATGATTACGAATATGAAGAGATCTTTTTTATTTTTCCTTCGGTTCTGCTGTCTTCTGGTTCTGTTTCTTTGCCTTGCAGCCCCCATCCGCTCCCGGGCGTTTGAGGTTACGGAAAAAAGCGGATTGGTGGAAGCCACTACCGGTGTTTATGTGCGTTCCGGTCCGGGAAAAGAATATGATTCTCTGGGTTCTTTAAAAGAAGGCGATCAGCTTCCCGTTACCGGTCTCACGGAAAGTGGCTGGTATCAGGTAAAATTCCGAGGTGAGGAAGGATATGTTTATTCCTCCTATGTTGCAGAGCTTTCCATGGGTGCTCCTGCGGAAGTGAAAGAATCGGAGGATTCTGAAGCAAAAACCGATGCTTCTACTGCAGAGACGACGGTTTCGGAAACGGAAGAAACACAGGCCGGCCTTACCCTTCCCATTGTAAACATTACCGTCCCCTGGCTGACCCGTACCTTACTGTATGTACTGGCTGCCATTGTGATCATCCTGATCGTGATCATTTCTACGTTGCTTTCGTTCCGCCGAGACGGCGATGACGATGAGGAAGATGACGAAGACTATGAA
>JAIKYN010000230.1 GCA_024683155.1 Lachnospiraceae bacterium
TTACGGAAACGGTAGTCACACAGGCACCTCCCGAGACCCCTATGTTAGCGGCAGAAGAGGTGGTGACCAATAAGGCTCAGGAGTGGATCAAGCTGAAGAGACAGCTTAAGAATGAGAATCAGGATAAGACCAAGGAAGAGCTGGATCAGATCCTGAAGGAAGCAAGGGAGAAATTCTTTGCAGAGCCGATCCTCACCGAAGAGCAGAAAGAAGAGTATCAGAAGCAGAAGAATGGTGAGCTTACGGATGCTGAACAAAATGCAGATGCAGATCAAAGTGCAGATGCAGCACAGAGTAAGGAAGAAGCACAGAGTTCTGATACCGTACAGACTGCTGAAACAGTACAACCGGTAGAACAGGAAGCAGAAGCTGTGGCTTACAATGCTCTGGCTGACTTACATTACATTCTCATGCAGGGAAGCCGGTTCGGATATCATTTTGCAACCTATCTTACCGGTTATGCAGATATCAAGATCACCGGGTTTAAGACAGACTGGTTCCGTCATCGTATTTCTTTCCAGATGAGTGCGGATGATTCCAGAGCGGTCTTTAACACGAAGATCGCCAGCACGTTGCCGGAACACGTATGTCAGTATTATGACCTGTTGGATGGATTCTCATTCCGTCCATATCTGAACAAAGGAATTGACTGGGATGGTTGGGGTGTATCCGAAAACGGAGAACTGATCAGTCCTAACATCTAACGAACGGAGGATAAATAAATGGTTGGAGCAGATGAACAAAGCTACGAAGAAGTGATCAACAAACTGAAAGCCTTTAAGTCAAAGGCCTCCGGACTGGTCACCGAAATGCGTACGGCCGGAAAAGATTGTGTGGATAATACCGATAACGATCCTGCAGCCGTAAAAAGTAACGATAGCCTGAATACAGCATTATCCCAGATCACGACGTCTCTGGAAGGGATCGATCAGATCGTTGCTGCGCTGGAGCAGGAGCTGCAGGATATCATAGAAGCAGCGAACAAAGCGAATGCATTGGAATAACAGGAGGATAGTATGGCGAAATATGCTTGTAGCCCGGAAGGGGTTCTGGCGCTTAATAATGCTGCCAGCAGAATCATAGCAAGCTCGGAAGAGCTTTCTGCAGAGACTTCTACCATGCGGTCTGTGGCAGATGAATACGGGGATACCTTGGGACCCCATAAGACAGAGCTTAATTCCGCTCTGGACGGTATAGCAGGAGCACTGGCTCGTTGTATCGAGCCTGCCAATAATGTATCCGAAATGCTGAGAGAAGTAGCGGATGGCTACGAAGAAGTGATCGGACAAAATCCTTACGGTAGCCTGGGAAACTGACAGGCCCTACCGGAGCAGTTGCCGGAGGCAGTGCGGGCAGTAGATCTGCGGCAGGTATTGCAGGTGCAGTTGCAGCAGGCGTTGCAGGAGTATTTGCAGGAGCAGCAGGTGCCGCGGTGGCAGGGGCATCAGGAACTGCAGGCGGTAGGGATATTATGGGGGAAGTCGTAGCTGCGCCCAGAGATCTGCCGGCTACCATGCAGACCTTCCATGCCCAGGAAGACGGGTCTTCCGTATATAATTCTCCTCTGGAGACAGAGAAAGATCTTTGCCCCAAACAGGGAGATGCAGTGCCCGGATTTGCCGGAACCTGCGGCCTTTGTTCTTCGGCCAACGTGCTGCGTCTTGCAGGCGTGGATGTGGGCGAAAAAGAAGTGGTGGAATATGCCAAGGCCAACGGCCTGTGCGAGCAGGGACATTGGGATCCCGGTTCCAACGGAGGCACCAGTGCCCAGGGAAGGCAGAAGATCCTGGAGCACTTTGGGATCAACAGCTCGGTAGTCCCTTTGGCAGTGGATGATAATTATGAACCGACCATGGCTAATGCCGACATCATTTCCGATGCGGTATGCTCCGGAAAAGGCGTGATCATATCGGTGCATGCCCACAGTCTCTGGTACAATGATCCCCATCCTATAAACGATCTTCATGCCATTACCGTGGTCAGTGTGAAGAAAGTGGGCGATCAGGTGGCTGGTTTTTATGTAAATGATACCGGTGTAGGAGGAACCCAGTATTATCCTGCGACCAAACTGGTCGGTGCCTTATCCGGTAACCCCATTAATGTCACCAACCAGATCATTCGATAAGAAGAGGACTATTCATGAAATTAAAGCGAGTAAAGCGGGCCATTTTCCGGCTTCCGCTGGAGAATGTATTATATGAAGGCGTGGCTTATTCCGAGCCTGTTATGACCTGCTCGGAAGGGAAGATCGTAGATCATTTCTTTACCTACAGCATCAATGCTGACGCCAAACGTCTTTCCGGGATCTTAAAACGGTTCGGGGTATGCGCCGACGGACCGGAACTGATCTATGTGGAAGAGCCCTCCCGGCCGGAGGAAGAGAGTTTCCCCTATGAAGAGGAACCGACGGTTACCGTAGAAGAACTGGAGCAGTATGAAGCTGCTTACGATGCGGTACATGAATTCGTAGGAAAAGAGAGCCTGGAGGAAGCCGAGAAGGCAGCATTACAGACCTATGTTAACCTGCTGCAGAAGGTGATCTATCCAGGGCAGAAAGAACAATACAGGACCATTGGCAAAGAATTCTTTGACTGGGCCGATAAGAACGGAGCATCCTTTTAATACCCTGTCAAGGAGTCGTAGACCATGTTTTCCCGAAAAAAACTGAAAGAAAAATACAGTATCTTTGTGTCCAAATATCCCGGACGCGCGGTACTGATGGCAATTGTTGCCTTTAATATCCTGTTCATCCTGCTATCTGCAGCGATCATCAGCAGCTTTGCCCTGGACGGAACGGAGCATATGAGCTTTCTCCGTGCGGCATTCTGCACCATCATGATGATCCTGGATGCGGGATGTATCCAATTCGTGGTGGAAGATATCGGTGTATCCGGTATCGCCATCACCGTCATCTGTATCATCATCGTACTGCTGGGAATGATCGTTTTCACCGGTGCGATCATCGGTTATATCACCAACTATATTTCTGATTTTATCGCCAATGCCAATGCAGGAAACCGGAAGCTGAACGTATCGGAGCATGTGGTGATCTTAAACTGGAATACCCGTGCGTCCGAGATCATCAACGATCTGATGTACTGCGATGAAAAGCGGGTGGTGGTAGTCCTTACCAAGTCCCGTAAGGCGGAGATCGAGCAGGAGATCTATGAGCGGCTGACCGATACCGTCAATCGGGAAAATGCGGCGTTAAAGGATCAGAAGAAGCGATTTGCCAGAGACTATCATGAGAAGATCACCGTGATCGTAAAAGAAGGCGATGTATTTTCTTCCAAGCAGCTGCAGGACATTTCCCTGGACCAGGCAAGAACGGTCATCATCCTTGGGGATGAACAGCTGGATGATACCTGTGGCTTTAAACAGTATGAAAAGAGAAACGATCTGACCAAAGGCAATACCCAGACCGTTAAGACGCTGATGCAGGTTGCGGATATCACAGCATCTGCCACATCCTTCGATGATCAGAAGGTAATCGTGGAGATCACGGATAACTGGACCTGGGACATCGTTTCCCGGATCAAGGATTATAAGCAGATCAAGGGAAAATGTAACATCATCCCGGTGCGCGTCAATAAGGTACTGGGGCAGCTGTTATCTCAGTTCTCCATTATGCCGGAATTAAATATCGTCTATAAGGAACTGCTGTCCAATAAGGGCGTAGCGTTCTATTACGAGGAATTCCCGAAGACAGAAGAAGACCAGATCGCGGAGTTCTTATACCATCACAACAAGGTGATCCCTCTGGAGATCACGGAAAACGATGGAAAGACCTTGCTGTACTATGCGGCCATCCATGAAAATGATCTTCCTTCGGAAGGATACGATCAGACATCTGTTACGGTGGATTATAACCATGCCTATAAGATGGACCATAAGCACGTGATCATCTTAGGTCATAACAGCAAGATCGAAGATATCATGGATGGATTCATGGCTTTCAGGACCGAGTGGGCCGATGACAGCGAAGAAGGTGTTCTGGATGTGGTTGTCATTGATGATGAGAACAGCCTGGAGCGCATGGATCATTATAAGCGG
>JAIKYN010000249.1 GCA_024683155.1 Lachnospiraceae bacterium
GCAATGGAAGAACCTGCACGGTCATAAATAACCTTGGAAGGTCTCTGGCTTGCGCCCTTCTCCAGGAAGTAAATACCCACACGGTCACCGCCGCGTACGATCATGGATGTATCTACACCAAATCTTCTTAATTCATTAATACCTGCCTGACCGATCTCGTGCTTGGGAAGCTTGGTAACAAATGCAGCATCCACACCGTAATTTGCCAGGGAAACTGCTACGTTGGCCTCACCACCGCCATAGGTTGCTCCATAAGTCGGTGCCTGTACGAAACGATAATATCCTTCCGGAGCCAGACGAAGCATGATCTCACCAAATGTTATAACTTTTGCCATTAGTCTCTCTCTTTCTGCGCCGCGCGCCACTTCTGTATTTATATTACTTTGCTGCAAGGTGGATAGCGAATCCGCCAAATTCACCCTTCAGATAAATATTCTTCAGGTTCTTCTTGGAATCATCGGTATACAGAGCAGAGGTGTAATCGAACTCATAGCCTCTCTCTTCCAGATGATATACTGCACGGTCTACGTTATTGGTTGCAATGGCAATGTGACCATGCTGACCGCGACCGATCTTCTTCATTAATTCGAAGTCTGCGCCAACAAAGATAGAGCTGTTGCCAACCTTCTTCTCATTGCCGAACAGGCAGGAAAGAACATCGGCTGTCTCATTCGCAGCGCCTTCATTTTCGAAATTGATACCTACATGCTTGATCTTGAAGCCAAGCATCAGGCCAACTGCTTCTTTGGTAAGTGCTGTGATCTTATCGAACTCGCCGTTCTTCACCAGCTCATCCTTCACCATCCAGCTTCCGCCGCAAGCAATGATCTTCTTAAAATCAAGGTATTCGCAAAGGTTCTTGGCGTTGATACCGCCGGTAGGCATGAACTTCATATTAACATAAGGAGCGGACATCGCCTTGATCATTGCAAGACCGCCGCTTGCTTCTGCAGGGAAAAACTTAACCACTTCCAGACCAAGTTCAATGGCCTGTTCTACATCACTGGGATTGGATGTACCGGGTGTAATGGGGATATTCTTCTCTACACAATATTTAACAACCTTGGGATTCAGACCGGGGCTTACGATAAACTTAGCACCTGCTGCTACGGCTCTGTCTACCTGCTCAGTAGTAAGGACGGTGCCTGCACCAACAAACATATCAGGGAACGCCGTGGTCATTCTGCGAATGGATTCCTCTGCAGCATCGGTACGGAAGGTAACTTCTGCACACTTCAGGCCGCCGTCGCAAAGTGCCTTTGCAAGAGGTTCTGCATCCTTGGCATCATCCAGTTTCACTACAGGTACAATACCGATTCGATAAAGTCTTTCTAAAACTTCGTTCATTTTCAATTCCTTTCTTGAACTAATCATTCGTTTGTATTATACTGTTCTCAGTTCCACATCGTGGAACGCCGTTCCGTATTGTGGTCTCGATATGTTTATTATATAATAAGGTCATTAAAAGTCAACTAAAAATTTAAGTAACCACTCCCGAAACGAACCATGGAAATGAGGCAGTTTATGGCAAGTGAAATGAAAGAAACTAAAGAGAAAAAAGAAGATCAGAATCCCATACAGTCCGCAGGGCGTCTGTTCCAGGTCATGGAAGTACTCTCTGCAGGCGGTTCCATGGGACTTCTGGAGATCAGTAATCAGGTGGGTCTGTCCAAAAGCACCGTTCATCGTTTACTGAATTCTCTGATCTATATGGGATATACCCGCCAGGAGGAGTCCACCGGTAAATATCGTATGACTTACAAGCTGGTGAACTTATCCGGACAGATCCTGGATCATTCCGACATCGTTCAGATCGCACATCCCTATCTGGTAAAGCTTATGGAAGAAACCGGAGAAACAGTGCATCTGGTCCGCAGAGAACGGGAAAACATCACCTACATTGATAAGGTGGAGCCTCCTACCGCTACGGTACGAATGATCTCCCATGTAGGGTTGTCTCTTCCTTTATATTGCACGGGTGTAGGCAAGGCCCTTATGGCAGAAATGCCGGAAGAAGAGGTCAAAAAGATCTGGGTGTCCTCTCCCATTGAGAAGAAAACCGATTATACCATTACCAGACTGGAGGATCTTTCCGCCGAGCTGGTGCGGATCCGGGAACGCGGCTACGCAAGGGACGATCAGGAAAACGAGTTAGGTGTTCGCTGCGTTGCGGTCAGCATCCATGATCATCGCGGGAAAGCTGTATACGCACTGTCCATCTCCTGCCCCATTTATCGTCTCAGCGATGAACGGGTCAAAGAACTGGCCGCGAAAATGCTTTCCGCCTCCGCTTCCATTTCCGAAGAACTGGGTTATCAAAGCAAGGAAGACTAAGTTCTGTCTCGCGAAATCTGAAAAACAATGTATCACATCTCGTAAAACCAAGGCAAAAACCATGTTTCACATCTCGTGAAACTTAAACACAATGTATCACGTCTCGTAAAACGCGAAGAAGCTCTCTGCACTGCTGCAGAGAGCTTCTTCTTTAGTCGTATCCCTTCGAAAAGCGAGATCCGGAAGGTGTATTGCCTTATTTAAAAGCATCGTAGGTACCGGACTGAAAATGATCCTGAGAGATCTGTTCATAGGTACAAAGGTTGTATATCTGACGAACCATGGGTATGTAAGAAACAGGATCATCCCAGGTAACATCCACATAGTAATAATTGCCATTTAAGGTTACACGGTTCCATGCATGCGCTCCGACGCTCTGCCCGTTATAAGCCCGTCCGGTGCAAATGGTACACTCAATTCCCATCAGTCCCAGGAAATAGTCGTATGCTTCCGCATAGCCCTGGCATACTGCCACATGATACAGCATCGGGCCTTCGGGATGATAACTGCGGTTGGGAATGGTTCCTGCATAATAGTTGTCCACATCATACTGGCAGGTATTTGCTAAAAAGTCGTGCACTGCACGGGCTTTCATTTCATCGGTCATTCCATCATTGCAGATGGTAGGAATGGTATCGTAGATCGTAAGGATCGCATTGGTCCGCTCATTGGTAGAATAAGCCTTACGGCCTTCTTTCTCACCGTTATTCACATAATGATTATAAAGTTTATTGGTATTGGTACCAAATGCTGCCGCAAGGTCCGCATAGTCCGCCGCATATCTTGCTGCATCAAAATTACTTTTGCTTAAAAAGTCGCTGCGCTTACAGATCAGCGTACAGGTACTGCTGTTACCGGTGGTCTGTTCGGTACTGCCGGAAACCGTCTCTCCGGATGTTGTCTGTGCAGTTCGTCCTTCCTTGATGCCGTTATTGATATAGTGCTGATAAAGGGCATCCTTATCATAACCAAACGCTTCTTTCAGATCCGCATAAGTATCTGCATAAGCAACATAGTCGAAGTTATCATAGGTAATCTCTGCTGCATAAGTCTTCATGGAAAAAGCACTTACTGCCATCAACAGGATCATGCCCGCTACGAGGCCCCTTTGTAAATATACAAATACTCTGTTCTTTAACATAGATGATCTCTCCTTTTCTTCTCCCTCTGTAAAGAAACAATACATTTTTCAAGCATGCTTCAACGTTGCATTTATTATTTCACAAAACAATCATATTAGCAAGATTTCCCGTTTCAACCCGTAGTTTATTTGATTATTAAAAAAGCTGCAGATCCTTGCCACGTGCATTGTATCACATAACAAAGGTCCACAGCCTTTTATTTTGATCACTTAAGAAAAACTTTATCTTATGATGCCGACATTGTTTGCATCACCGGAAACTTATTTTACAAGGCTTTCCATTACTGCATAGGCGCCCTTGGTACGGATATCGGACAAGTAAGAAGCAACCGCAGCTTCGAATCCGGGGATCTTTGTAAGATCTTCGCCCCAGAAATCCGTATTGGAAGCCACTGCATGGGTTAAGGTTGCAGCATCGTCATCCTTGTGTGCCAGATAGAATTTCAGGATCGGCTCATCATCCTTAATGGTATAGGAATTGCCGCCCTGTGCTCCGGTGGTACGGTTTGCAACCAGACCTTCTTCGCTCATATTCTGTCCGCAATAGAATGCGATATAGAATGCAAAGGAAGCTGTGATGCAAGCAGGAAGCTTACCGAATTTATCCACATAACCCTTCAGAGAAGGCATAACTCTCGCCTTCCACTTGGAAGTGGAATTTAAGGAAATGGACAGCAGCGCATGATCAATAAACGGATTCTTGAAACGCTCCGTAACTGCTGCGGCAAAATCCTTGCAATCCTCTTCGGGAAGGGTCAGTGTGGGAATGATCTCATCATAAATGGTCTTATTCATGAACTTGTTGATCACTTCATCGTTCATACAGTCGCGAACGATGTCCTGTCCTGCCAGATATGCACCCAGGACAAAGGAAGTGTGGGCACCGTTTAAGATACGGACCTTTCTCTGCTTGTAAGGCTTGTGATCATCGGTGATCAGGATGGGAAGGCCTGCCTTCTCAACGGGCAGCTCGTCCTTTAAGGACTGAGGTCCTTCAATTACCCAGAAACCGAAGATCTCGCCGGTATCCAGCACGTTGTCGGTATAGCCCAGTTCATTGCAGATATCTGCAGCTTCATTTCTGGGATAACCGGTAACGATACGGTCTACCAGTGTGGAACAGAACGTATTCTCTTCCTTTACCCACTTTTCAAAGTCAGCGCCTAATTTCCACTGCTCTACATACTTAAGAACGCACTTCTCCAGTTCCTTACCGTTGTTATCGATCAGCTCGCAGGATAAGATGATGAAGCCCTTTCCTTTCTCGGAACCGAAGTTCTTAAAGCGCTCATATAAGAACTGGGTCAGCTTACCGGGATAACTTGCTGCAGGACGATCCTCCAGGTTACATGCAGGATCGTATGCGATGCCGGCTTCGGTGGTATTACAGGAAATAAAGCGCAGATCGGGATTCTTTGCACATTCCATCAGTGCATCAAAATCCTGATAAGGATTGATGCAACGGCTGACGCTGGAGATCACACGCTTCTGATTCACCTTCTGTCCGTTCTCAAAGCCTCTTAAAAACAGGGTATACAGACCTTCCTGTGCGTTGATCATATCTGCAAGACCGGGAGCTATAGGCTGGCAAAGAACCACCTTGCCGTTAAAACCTGCCTTCTCGTTCATTACATCGAAGAAATAATCAACGAACGCACGCATGAAATTACCTTCACCAAACTGAAGGACTCTTTCCGGAGCGTCTTTCAGCAGAAATCCGTCATATCCCTGCTTCTCCAATACTGCATAATTTAATGTTTCCATGAATCTCGTTCCTCCTTGTGGAA
>JAIKYN010000002.1 GCA_024683155.1 Lachnospiraceae bacterium
GAGACTACTGACGAGACAGCTGAGACAGAAGATGAATCTTCTGAAGAAACAGCAAAGGCAGAGGAAGAAAACGCAGAGACTACTGACGAGACAGCTGAGACAGAAGATGAATCTTCCGAAGAATCAGCAGAGACAGAAGAAACTGCCGAAGAAACTCCCGAAGCCGAAGAAACTCCTGAAGCCGAAGAAACTCCCGAAGCTGAAGAAACTCCCGAAGCTGAAGAAACTCCTGAAACCGAGGAAGCTCCCGCAACCGTGATGAATTCCGTGGAGCAGGGAGATGTTCCCGATAATACCGCGGCAAAGGGATATAATTATGATCTTTCGGCCCGTAATGCACTGCGTCCTACGGACACTGCCTATGCACCGGAAGGAACGGAGAATCCGCTGGACGTCTCAAAGAAAGATCCGGCCGATCTGAACGAAGACGATTATAAGAAACAGAAACTCAGTGATTTCCGTCAAAGTGATCTGGATCATTATAATTTCTACAGCAAAGATCGCTATGCAAAACTGAATGACATCAGCAATACCTGTGATGATCTCATGGACAAAGGACTGAAGTTTGAGGATTTCTCCAAGGCTTCCTTCGATGAATTAAAGAAAAATAATCCCATGGCAGCCAATAAGCTGATGGCGGATTATGTTGATCGTAACAGTGCCCGTTATGACCTGGCAGCAATGGATACCCAGGAAGGTGGCAGAAAGCTGGATCTGGCC
The DNA here is from genome assembly GCA_024683155.1 of Lachnospiraceae bacterium. Lineage (GTDB taxonomy): Bacteria > Bacillota > Clostridia > Lachnospirales > Lachnospiraceae > JAILDL01. The sequence continues at coordinate 721 of JAIKYN010000002.1, forward strand.
GGTGGGCAGTATGAGATCATGGATGATGTAATGACCCCGCAAAGCGCGGTGATGAAGGATACGGGAACCGGAGAGGAATACGCGGTTTATCCCAATCCTCTTACCCGTAAGACAGAACATGATATCCAGCAGGGAAACAACGGACTGGGCATGCAACAGGATTGTGGTCTGGCCAGCAGTACAGAGGCGATTAACGATATTTACGGTAAGAAGATCGCCAGTGAAGACCACAATACCGATCTGGCCAATCGCATGAAGAATTTTGATTATGCACCTCTCTATGAAACAGATGAAAACGGGAATCCCGTTTATGATCTGTTCGGGAATCCGAAGGAAATTGGAATTGATTGGGCTAATTCCGGCGGAACTGTGGGTGAAAATGTGCAGACCATGTTTGATGCATACAACATTGAGTCGGATCTGTACAACGAACATAATATGCCCAGCATGCAGGATATCGCCGGCAGCCTGATGCGGGGAGATTCTGTGGAACTGGCTGTAAACGCCGAACTATTATGGGCAGACGGAGATCCCCGTAATGACGCAAGATTTGTCGGCAGCTGGGACAAAGCCCAGAAAGAACAGTGGGCCATGGGGATCGCACCGGCTAATCATTTCATCAATGTATATGGCGCTTGTTATGATACCCATAACGGCCAGCTCAACGGATTCTTGATCAAAGATACGGGAGCGGGAGAAAACCGCATGGTTTCTCTGGAACAGCTTACCCGTGCAACGTTTGGCGATGATACGTTTAAGGTTCCCAACACCGAATGTGTAATCGCTCATGAGAGGAGGCGTGCCTGATGAAGACCGTAAGAGAAGTCTATAACCGTGTATATCAATTGCCGGAATGTGGAAAAAAAGGTGGTTATTTCAGCCTGTCTCTTCCGGCAGTAAAGGAGAAAAACGGGAAAACCTGTATTTTCTTTGCAGTACATCAGCATACGCCCGAGGTGATCAATGGCTTTGTGGTTTATAGCCCGGCGGAGGATCATGCGGTATACTTAAGCAATCAGCAGGTTCAGGATGATTTTGGCATCGCACTGATCGATACCCTGACAAAGCCTGCACAGGATCAGACACCTGCAGTGGAAGATCCGGAATTTATGGCATTGGACCTGTTTGAAAAGGCAGTGCTTTCCGATGGATTTGTTCCGGAACTGTATGTAGAATATTTACGAAAGGTTATGGCGCAGTCTGCGCCTGCAGAACGAGCAGTCTATCAACTGTTCCTGTAAGAAACGGAGGGTAACATGGGTTTATTTGACAAGAATCCAAATGAAGCAGCGTTTGTAGGGGGAAAGAAACACTGGACAGACGTCATTAAGAATTCCGGGCCGGGCGAGCTTCTGTTATGGAGACAGCCGGAGGAGGATTTTAATACCAATTCCACTTTGATCGTAATGCCGGGAGAAACTGCGGTATTTATCAAAGGCGGAACCGTAGAACAGGTTTTTGAAAACGGGACCTATAAGCTGGATACTGATAACTATCCCTTTATCAGTCGGTTACGGAATGCCTTCAGCGGTGGCATCAGTACCTTTAATTGCGTGGTTTATTTCTTCCGCCAGGCAGATTCCGAGGAGATCAAATGGGGAACCGAATCTCCCATTACCGTGCGCGATAAAATGTGGGGCGTTGTAACGACACTGCGCAGCTACGGTGCATACCGGGTACGCATTGATAATCCTGCTTTGTTCCTGGAGAAATTAGTGGGCAACAATGTGCCCTTCCAGACACAAATGGATCTGAACCGTTATTTTTCTTCCTGCTTCCAGGGAAAGATCAAATCCTCCATCACCAAGGCCGTAGGTGCCCTGGATACGGAGCTGATCGGCCTGGATGCTCATCTGGAAGAATTTGCGGAGAACGTAAAGCCCATGCTCAACGAGGAACTTTCCGAGTATGGATTAAAGTGCGTGAAGTTCTCCATGGCATCCCTTTCCGTGGATACGTCCAAATATGATGATATTGATTCTGCCCAGGTAGAAGCCATTAAACTGGGCAAGTTAAGCCAGGCAGAAGCGATTGCCAAGGTGAATCTGGCGCAGGGTGATAAAGGGGTTATGGAGGTCCTGGGAGATGACTGGGCAAGACAGAAATCTGCCGATATCCTTGGAACCCTGGCCGCAAATCCCGGTGGTGCCGGAGCTGCGGGAGCAGCAGGAGCCGGTATCGGTATGGGGATGGCAGCAGGCAGTGCCTTCAGCAACATGGCCAGCCAGATGTTTGCGCCTATGACCGGTGCGCAGCCACAGGCACCGGTTCAGCAGCCGGTTGGCGTGCAGCCTTCCGGACGGTTTACACCAAAGGGTGAGACGCCAGCAGCAGCTCCTGCAAGTAACGGGGCCGGGGAAAGCACTTCCGGTGCAGCACCGGCGGCAGAAGATCCGGTAGCCGTTCTGACCAAGTTAAAGATGATGCTGGATAACGGTTTGATCGAGCAGGCAGAATATGATGCCAAGAAACAGGAGATCTTATCCCGTATGTGATCTGCAGGGTATGCGTTTTTTACCCCATCGGTCCAAAGAGAAATAATAAAACAGTGAGGAAATCCAATGAACAACAGTAAGAATAATTCCCTTATCCGTCTATGTATCTATATCGTTGTACTGGTTGTATTCAACGCAGTATTTTTCCTGGTAACAGGTCCCGAGAAGTCTACAAGCATGTGGATCTCTTATTTATTCATTATTTTTTCCGTTCTGGCAGCTTTTGTGTCGCCCTATCTGGCAGTAGGAGGCAGCAGTGCCCATATTTTCGGACTTGCCATCGGGGCAGTGACCGGCACCTATGTTACGGTTACCTGTCTGGTAAATGTGGTGCTGATGCTGGTGCGCAGTGTATCTGTGACTACCGTTCTGGTGATCAATATCATCCTTACCGGTATCTTTCTGGTAGGCCTTCTGATGAATTTAATGGCGAATAATGTAACGGCAGACAGCGTCGCAAGACACGAAGCAGAGGTACAGTATATCAAGGTATGCTCCATGCGTCTCAAAGCACTGCAGGCCGGGTGTACGGATCCGCAGCTTCTTGGCAGTGTAGAGCGTTTATACGATCTGATCCATTCCTCTCCGTCTAAGACCAATGCAGCGGCACAGGATGTGGAGCTGCAGATCATTACCCAGTTGGGCGCCCTGGAAGCCAATGTGCAGGCAGGAAATGTGCAGGCAGCGCTTGGCAGCGTCGCAACCCTTACCCAGCTTGCCAATGAACGGAATCGCCGATTAATGCTGTAAAGAGAGATGTTATGAAGGAACAGATTTATACCATACCCGTAAATGAAGCCTTTGATGCCAAGGATGAATGCCCCCTTTGCTTTTTAAAGCGTAAGGCGGAGCAGGACATGCTGGACCTGGCACTGGGCAGCAGTGCTTCCTATATGGAACCCAATGTAAGAGAACAAACCGATGCACTTGGATTTTGTCAGGAGCATTTCCAGAAGATGTGTACCTACGGCAATAGTCTGGGAAATGCATGGATCCTGAAAACGTATCTTAAAAATACACAGACCCAGCTGCATAAAAAGATACAGGCTTACAAGCCCGGCACAAAGGCGAAAAAGCCACTGTTCGGTGCTGCTTCTTCCGAATCCTCCAATCCCATCAAGGCCTGGACGGACGGCTTTTCCAGGCAGTGTTTTATCTGTAAGCATCAGGAGGATGCCTACGAGCGCTACCTGGATACGGTGTTCTATCTGTGGAAAAGTGAGCCGGATTTCGTGAAGAAATTCAAGGAAAGCAAGGGCTTTTGTATCCCGCACTTCGGAGATCTGTGTGAAAAAGCGTCCCAGGTGCTGGGACCCAAAGAACAGGAAGAGTTCTTCGCGGTACTGTTCCCCTTAATGGAGGAAAATCTGGACCGGATCTATGAAGATGTATCCTGGCTTATTGAGAAGTATGACTACCGGAACAAGGATGCGGACTGGAAAAATTCCAGGGATGCGGTTCCCAGAGCCATGCAGAAAGCGAAAGGAGGTTATCCCGGAGATCCTCCCTATCAGATGAAGAAGTAAAAAAACAGACCTGCGATGCAACTCATCGCAGGTCATTTTCGTTCCGTATGGTCCGGGAAAACGGATGAAAGCTTACTCAATCCCGTAGGTCTTGCAGAGCAGCTCGATCTCCCTTGTGATCTGAGCCAGCCAGATATCCGGCAGGAAGCTGCCTTCCGATAAGGATCTGCGCAGTTCCCCGAAGATAACGTAATCGATGATATTCAGGAGCATGTTCAGATCCGTGCCTTCCACTACGCTGTGAGGATCGATGAGAGCCTTCCGTTTCTCTATGAGATTCTCATAAAGCTGACGGGACTTCTCCGTTGCCAGCATGGCTTCCGTATAGTTCTCAAACCGCGCCTGCTCTAAGAGAAGCAGGGCAAAGGGATAGGAGCGGGCCACGGTAAAATAGGCCTGCAGATTCTGACGGGCAATATCATTGAAACTATGTGCGGAGGGATCGGCAAAATGATCAAAGGCAAGCTCCAGGAATCGAACGGCATAGTCGTAGGAAAATTCATAGAAGCCCACTTTGCTCTCGAAATAATGAAATAAAAGACCCTTACTGATACCTGCATCCTTGATGATCTCATCGGTGCTGGCATTCTTATACCCATACAATGCAAAAGACTTGAAGCCGGCGTTCAAGATACGATCCTGCTTCTCATTCTTCATGTCATAGAATTTCTGATTCATAACAAACCCCGAATAAAGTTTTTCCCCGAAAACCGCAGTCAAATCACGACTTTTCACCTTCTGTGAAAGAAGTCGCCCCTTTGATATTGACCAAACCGGTCGTATTTTGAATTATACCATCCCTTACGGGATCATTTACATGGTACTTATTTACCCTAACGAAAATACGTACTTTCTGAAACTTCACCTTGACGCAGTAAGTAAGTGTCCTATAAAATTTTCTAGAAAATAAATTTACAAAGTCTGATTTCAAGGAGGGTAAAATGAGTCAGGAAAAGCTTAAGATTGGCGACGAGCCGGTGTTCGACGCCAGAAAACTTGGAACTTCCAAGATGATCATTTTGGGTCTGCAGCATGTGTTCGCAATGTTCGGATCCACTGTTCTCGTTCCCGCATTAACGGGTCTGAGTGTTTCAACAACGTTATTATTTGCAGGTATCGGTACTCTTTTATTTCATTTTTTATCAAAGGGTAAGGTACCTGCTTTTTTAGGGTCTTCTTTCGCATTCCTTGCAGGTTATTGGGCACTTGCTCCTAACGGGGAAAAGGAACTGTTACCCTATGCCTGCTTCGGTGTAGCCTGTGCAGGTCTTCTGTATCTGGTGATCGCAGCATTGTTCAAGCTGTTCGGAAGCAGCAAGGTTATGCGTTACTTCCCGCCTATCGTTACAGGACCTATCATCATTGCCATTGGTCTGAACCTTTCCAAGTCTGCCATTGAGAACTGTACCGCAAGCTGGGGTGTAGCACTGGTAGCCATTGTTGTGGTGATCATCTGCAACATCTGGGGCAAGGGCATGGTTAAGATCATCCCCATCCTTATGGGTGTGGTTGCTTCTTACATCGTAGGCGCCATCTTCGGCCAGGTTGATTTTACACCGGTAGCGGAAGCAGCATGGATCGGATCTCCTCTTGCATGGGACCGCACCGTATTTGCTCTTTGGGGCAGCGCAGATACCCACCTGCTGATCACTTCCATCATCACCATCGTTCCCATCGCTATCGCAACCATCGTAGAACACATCGGAGATATCTCCGCGATTTCCTCTACGGTTGGTGAGAACTATATCAAGGATCCCGGCCTTCACAGAACCCTTTGCGGTGACGGTCTTGCAACCACCATTGCTTCTTTATTCGGTGCACCTGCAAACACAACCTACGGCGAGAACACCGGTGTTCTTACACTGACCAGAGTTTACGATCCTCGTGTGATCCGTCTGGCAGCTGTATTTGCTATCGTATTCTCCTTCTGCCCGAAGCTGTCCGCGCTGATCAGTGCAATGCCCGTAGCAACCCTGGGTGGTGTATCCTTAGTCCTTTACGGTATGATCTCCGCTGTCGGTGTTCGTAACGTAGTAGAGAACAAGGTAGACTTTACCAAGAGCCGCAACGTTATCATCGCAGCTCTGATCCTGGTTCTGTCCATCGGTATCAACTACAGTACCAACGGTGCCATCATCATTCCCGTAGGCGAAGCAACCATCAGCCTTTCCGGTCTTGCTGTCGGATCCCTGGTAGGTATCCTCTTAAATGCGGTTCTGCCCGGTAAGGATTATGTCTTCACTGAAGGCGAGCCAAACGATACCCACGTTAATTTCGAAGTTTAATACAGTTTTATAATGCTATATGGAAAGCACGTAGTGGTCACAAAGATCGCTACGTGCTTTTTTTTATGAAGGAGGGGAAGAAGGAAGTCCGCTTCCTGTACGGGATTTTTCGATGGGACGGGAAAGAAAAAATTTTGGCAAAATATTTTTGCTGTCCAACAAATGGGACAGATATCTGTGGTAAAATAGGACGTGTGAAAACAATTGCCTAAAGTGAATAATTAAATTCCGTTTTTTACCATATTTACTGGAATTTACTTTTGCACTCAGTATCCGACTGATAAGATGGATTTTGGTTATCTGTCTGTCAGAAGGAGCTGAACATGAATAACAAAAAACGGAAGGAGTATCAGAAACATCTGACTCTATCTGACAGAATATACATCGAGCAGGGGCTCCTGCAGAAGATGTCGTTTAGGGAGATTGCAGACTTCCTATATAAGGATCCCTCAACAATCTCTAAGGAAGTGCAACGATCCGTTGAAACATCCGGACCATTAGGACGAAGGTGCGAAATTTGTCAGTATCATAAGATCTGTAAGAAGCAGCACGTATGTAATGATCCAGATTGTTTGAGGAGATGTAAGGCGTGTTACAGAAAGAATGTGGTCGAGATATGTGAGACCTTTACTCCATATCAGTGCGAGAAACGTGACAAACCACCATATGTTTGTAATGGCTGTGAAAGCCTTCGTGATTGCCCATTAATAAAGGTGACAAACTATTAGTAGTCAATAGGATTTAGAGAAAAATTAAAGGTTTTTGTCTTGAGGGTAACTTTAACAAGCCATCTGAATACACCGTATTTCAGATGGCGCCTGGATCAGCAATGTATTTGATATTAGCGTAGTT
>JAIKYN010000012.1 GCA_024683155.1 Lachnospiraceae bacterium
GAGCATGTGAACTGCTTCCGGAAGCTTCGTACTTCCACTCTCCTGCGGTTTATGCAGGAAGCATCCATTGCTCATACAGAAGCCCTTGGAATGGGAAGAGATAAGACCCTGGACAAGGGCTTACTTTGGGTGATCGCAAGACAGAATATCGAGATCCTGAAGATGCCGGAATACGACGATGTGATCACCATCCGCAGCTATCCCGGTGAGATGATGCATCTCTTCTTTCCCAGATTTTATGAGATCTATAAAGACGATGAACTGCTGATCCGGGGAGAAGCTCTCTGGATGCTCATCCACGAAGACAGTCGTATCTTCGTCTTCCCGGAAGAATACAAGATCCATATCCCCGCAGATCCTGCTCATACACAGGAGATCGATCGAAAGCCGCTTCGTCTTCCCGAGGATCTGGACGATGTGCAGGAAGCTTCCTACACCACCCGCTTCTCACAGCTGGATATCAACGGACACATCAACAATGCCTGCTATTTTGATATCATTGAGGATCTGATGACAGAAGAAGAATTACATAACGCATCTTCTCTCCTTATCAGTGCCGAATATAACAACGAGATAAGGGCAGGCGAAACCATACATATAAAGTTCGGTCATAAAGACGGTATCCGCTACTTTGAGGGCACAGCGGAAAAGCCCAAATTCCGTATCAAACTGGAATCAAAAAATACCATCAGCTGATATGGCTGATGGTATTTTTATTTTTATCTGATTGAGATGCTACCATTTCCATAATGGTCATACCTCGAATTTATATCCCATTCCCCAGATGGTCTTGATCAGGTCGCCCTTCTCTCCCATCTTGGAACGAAGCTTCTTTACATGGGTATCAATGGTACGTGCATCGCCGAAGTAATCGTAATTCCATACGCCGTCCAGGATCTTCTCACGGCTGAGGGCGATGCCCTTGTTCTCCAGGAAATAAGTTAACAGTTCGAACTCCTTGAAGCTAAGCTCGATCTCCTTGTCATCAATGGTCACCCGATGGGCCACCTTGTTGACCACAATACCACCGGCTTCCAGGATCTCCTCGGAAGTGGCCACATTGCTTCTGCGCAGGATCGCCGATACACGGGCTACCAGGATCTTGGGAGAAAACGGCTTGGAGATATATTCATCCACGCCCAGTTCAAAACCCTGCAGCTCGTCCCGCTCGTCTGCCTTTGCCGTCAGCATGATAATGGGCACCTTGGAATATGCACGGACCTCCCTGCACACCTGCCAGCCATCCATACGGGGCATCATAACATCCAGAATGATCAGCGAGATCTCGTCCTGATGATCGAAGAAAATATCCACCGCTTCCTGGCCGTCCGCAGCTTCCATGACTTCGAAGTTATCCTTTACCAGGAAGTCCTTCACCAGCTTTCGCATTCTGCTTTCATCATCTACAACCAGAACCTTCAGTCGTTCCATATAAAACCATCTCCTGTCTTATTCATCGATCGAGATGTTGAGTTCTCTTTCTTTCTCCCGGATCACCTTTTCCCGTTCCGTCAGATCCTGTTCCCAGGTGGCGTACTTATTGGTGATCACTTCCTCATAATTTACAATATTGGGATGATCCGAAGTCTTCGCGATCCAGAACAGGATCAGGACCACAACCACCAGAAGCACATTCATGAACACGGAAACCGACAGCATATACTTGTGGTTTTCCTTATTCTCTCTGGCTTTCTTAGCTTCCGCTTCTTCCTCGTTCCTTCGGATCCGCGCCCTTACTTCTTCCGTGGCCTTCTCCTTGCTGGAAAAACCACGTACCTTAATGGGCGGAAGTGCAGGATCCTGAATGTCCCGCTTCCTAAGCTCTGCACGCAGCTGCTGCATAAAATACAGACCAAAGGGCGTGTGGAACGTCTCCGCATCTACCGCTTTCTGATAGAGGGTCAAAGACTGGGCCACATTTTCCAGATCCATGTGTTCCCGCAGATACTCCACCTGCTTCTTCTCGGTGCGAGCCGCCTGCGCTTCTTCATCGGACAGAAATTGGAACCCGTCCACGATGGTATTCAGTTCCTCTTCCTCTGGGGCATTCGCCCTTACTTCATCGTCCATATTTTGCAAAAATCTCTTTATAAGCCTTCACATGTGCCGTTACATCGCCCTTAAAGACGCTGCTTCCGGCAACGATCACATTTGCTCCCGCATCCAGGATATCTTCCACATTGTCCAGGGTGATGCCGCCGTCTACCTCAATATCGCAGGATGGATGGATCTTATCACAGATCCCCCGCAGTTCACGGATCTTATCCGAAACGTGGGGCATATAGTGCTGTCCCCCGAACCCGGGCTGCACGCCCATCAGAAGGATCATGTCTGCCTTCTCAATATAACCATCCAGGGCACTTACCGGCGTATCCGGACTGATACAGATGCCCACTTTCTTACCGGCCCTGCGGATCATCCCGATATGCTCTCCCAGATCACCGCTCGCCTCTGCATGTACCGTGATAGAATCCGCCCCGGCCTCAGCAAACGCCTGAATATATTTTGCAGGATCCTGGATCATCAGATGCACATCGAACACCATGGAGCTTGCTTTCCGAAGAGACTGCACCACAGGAATCCCTATGGAAATGTTGGGCACGAATACGCCATCCATTACATCGATGTGAACCATATCCGCTCCGGCACGGTCAATTGTAGCTACTTCATCCCCCAGCCTTGCAAAATCCGCCGCAAGGATGGAAGGTGCCAGTTTCAGCATGTTACTTCTTCCTCTCACTTTTCTTGTGCAGGAACCGGATCTTACTCTTAACGTTATCATCCAGCGCTTCCATCGTCTGATCTGCCAGTTCCAGCTGACTGAGATTGATGATGAACGTCATAGCCTGTTCCCTACTGCTAAAGAAATGTGTCCTTCCCCATTTGATAAAATACGAGATCCGGTTGCCAAGAAGCGCCTTCTCTACAACTGTCTTGGTATCCATATCCGTAACGGATACATATTCGATCTCCGATCTGTTTCTTCCCTTGTTATATCCCGTTTCAAATTCCATCTCTGCCATATGGCCTATACCGTCCTGATAAAATATAATCCTTAGATACCTACTTTGGTTCCGCAAGTGGGGCAAATATTACTGCCTGCAGAAAGCGTTCCGCCACAATTGGGGCATTTGCCTTCCTGTGTCTGCTTTGCACCGCATTTCGGGCAATAGAAAGAACCGGCAGGAACCGCCGTACCGCAAACCGCACAAGTGCCTGCACCGCGCAGAATACGAATAGAGCTTTCCGCATCTGCAATGGCTGCCTTCAGGCGATCCACCGTAAGTAACAGCTCGGACAGATCCGGAGTGGAGCCGTCCTGCTTGGAATCATATACCATCATTCCGATCTGCTTATACGTATCGTCCAGAAGCTTCTCTGCTTCCTTCACACGGTTATTCTGCTTGGTAAGGTCGATCATCTGATTGGCCTTATCATTAATATCTTTGGAAGCCTGTGAAAGTGTATCTGTAATCTGATCAAATAATCCCATTTCTCATTACTCCTTCTCACAAAAAATAGTGTAACCCACTTAAATATTTTACCTTAATTGCGGTTTTGTAGCAAGGAACTCATACTGGTGAAATATACTCATTTTTTATACAAAAACCGGAAGCTTAAGCCTCCGGTCTTCCCATATCTTAATGAAAATACGCTACAGGCGCCCCATACACCTGTTCCAGTCCCAGCATCTTCCCTACCATGTAACGGTTGGAAGCAGCTTCAAACAGCAGATACATCTGATCTCCCACCACCGTGATCTCCTCATTCATGGGCGGCACTGTGGTGATCTTAGAAGCATTGTGCTCCGTCAGCATATACACCGGAACCTCTGCGTCCAGAACCTTCCTGGTCCCGCACTGCTTATGATCTTCAAGGCGATAGGCCAGCACATGTCCGGGGAAAAACCCGGCCGACTGCGAGAGATAGATATAACCGTCATGGAAGCAGGCGCCCTGCACATTATCGGGAATGGAATAAACGCACCCGGGGATCGCTTCTCCCTGATCATCCAGCGTATACCCCATAACGTAGGCTTTCTGCGTCACACC
>JAIKYN010000015.1 GCA_024683155.1 Lachnospiraceae bacterium
TTTCACCTTCCGTTTTCCTATATAACCTTCTGCCACCAGTTCTCCTTCTTCGAAGGGTACATCAAAGGAAAGATGCAGATCTCCGGTGGTTGGATGATAACGGAAATACTCATCGTTCCATGCTTTGGTGGCTCCGTAGCGAGGGCAACGTGCGCTTCCTTTTTCCCCTACCAGGCGGCCGTTTACATAGAGCCGTACTTTTTCGCAGTTGGTATAGATCACTACATTTTTAAACTGCCCTTTTTCCTTTGCATCAAAGCTCCAGTGGGGCAGCACATGCAGGGTGGTCTCTTCTTCGTTCCAGATGGAACGCAGGTAGTAAAAGGTATCCTTCTCAAAACCTGCGGTGTCAATGGGTCCGCTGTTGGCGCCTCTTCTGGGCCAGGGGGCTTCTCCAAGATAATCGATCCCGGTCCAGATAAAGTCTCCGGCTACATAATTCCGACTGGCGGTAAATCGCCACAGGGCTTCATGGGTCAGGGTCGCACTGGTATAATTCCGGTTCAGGGGATCGCTCATGGAGTAATCTCCCCGATCTCCTCCCACGGAAGGATTCTCCGATCCGATCATGATCCGTTCGGGGTGAGCTAATTTATCATCCTCATAGAAACGTTCGGCTCTCTCTTTCCATCGCCCCACGTAGTTGTAACCTACCACATCCAGTTCTTCCAGAAAATCATCCCGGGTTTCATAGGTTGCCGGCGCCGCGATATTATCACAGGCACTGGTTGCGGGACGCAAAGGATCCAGCTCATGGACAATGGCCGTCAGTTTCCTTGCGATCTCTTTTCCGGAAGGAGAAGACTGCTCGGGGATCTCGTTTCCGATGCTCCACAGGATCACGCTGGGATGGTTATAATCCCGGAACATCATGGCTTTCATTTCTTCTTCCGCAATGGCGGTAAAATGCTGGGCCACGCCGTAGGATACCTGATCGGAGAAGTAATTTTCGTTCTTATTCTTCCCCAGCATCCATTCGTCAAAGATCTCATCCATGACCACAAAGCCCAGCTCATCGCACAGTTCCAGAAGCCCCGGTGCCGGCGGGTTATGGGCGCAGCGGATGCCGTTGGCTCCCATATCCTTTAACAGCTGCAGGCGCTCCTGCCATACTTCTTTGTGGAAGGCGGCTCCGAAAAGGCCGCTGTCATGGTGGAGGCATACGCCTTTGATCTTCAGGGGCTGCCCGTTCAGGGTAAAACCGCAGTCAGCGCTCCATTTTCCTTCCCGGATACCGATGTGTTCCCGATGTTCGTCCTGCGCCTTTCCATTTACCAGAAGGATCGTATCCAGGGTATAGAGACAGGGGCTTTGGGGGCTCCACAGATCGGGTGCTTCCACACTAAGGCTGGTAGCCGCTTCCCCGCTCTGCCCTCCTTGTACCACAAGACCTGCGGAAACGCTGGCCACCTGACGGCCTCTCCGGTCTTTTAATTTCCAGCAGATCTGTACGTCTTCTACGGTGCTTCCACTGTTTTCCACCTTGGTCTTCAAAAAGAGTACGGCCATCTGATCGTTTACCACATTGCCGGGATCTACCCGTCCTCCAAAGAGGGTCAGAGAAACGTCCCCCATCTTTCGCAGATACACATCCCGGAAAATGCCGGATCCGGTATACCATCTGCTGCCGGGCTGGCGGGAATTATTTACCCGGATGGCCAGAAGATTATCCCCTTCTTTTGCGGCTTCATCCAGCGCAAGAGCAAAGGTGGAGTAGCCATAGATATGGTTTCCGATCTTTTGTCCGTTTAAATAAATGGTGCTGTCCATATAGATGCCTTCTGCGATAAAGGACAGATGCTGCTTTAAATCTGCTTTGGTCAGAACAAAGTGCTTCCGATACCAGCCGATGCCACTGTGGGCATAGCCTCCGCCGGCGCCTGCTTTAGACTCTTTTGTCGGCGCATAGGCGGTATCCCAGTCATGGGGCAGTGTTACGGCCTGCCATGTATCATCGTTATGCTCCGGAGAAGCGAAGTCTTCCTCCTTCCCGTCTCCCGGATAGAATTTCCATTGGTCATTCCATAATTCCGTATTTTTGTACCACATCGTTTATCTCTTTCCCTCATACGAACAGGCTTTTGTTCGTTTTTATCTGCTATTTCAGGCGTTTTGGTCTGTAGCTTTCGCTATTTTTTGGTAAAAAAGGGGGAAGCAGAGTTCTGCTTCCCCCTGGTTCATGGTTTTTCTGTTATTTATTTTTACAACTTCTGATCAAAGGGATGCCATATGGTGCCTGACATTTCCCCGGATGATCCGGTTGTATGAACTACACGCTCCCGGATCATCGGACGGTACGAACTAGAATCTCCCGGATTATCGGGTTGCATACCATGCATCGTACTGACTCTTGAACTCATCCAGTACAGTCTGCAGACCGGATGCATAGCACTCTTCCAGCATCTGATCCAGGGTTGCGTCTACATCGTCTACCAGACCCAGCTCCAGCATGGGAACATAAGAAGTAAGGACGGTGTTAACGGCTGCCTTTTCATTTGCTACAGCGGTATCGTCAAATACAAAGGTGATGGTAGGATTGCTGACAACTCTCTCTTCCCAGCTGTCGGAAATAACTTTTTCTCTCTCATCGCCGCCTGCTTCGGAAAGCTCACCGTTCTTGATGGCCCAGGAAGCGGATACGGTCATGGGTGCATAATCTGCAGATGCATCTGTCTTGGTGTACTCATTGTTATCATTGATGGTGTAGTGCTTTCCTTCTTCTCCTAAGAGGATCAGATGATTTACATAGGTGTCCATCTTCATGATATCCAGAACCATTGCGGTACGCTCAGCGTTCTTTGTGCTGGCAGCGATGGCCATATCATTGTTGGAGTAAGCTTCGCAGCCTACCAGATGGGGCTTTGTGATGTCGTATGCGTTACAGGTAACGCCCTCGGTCTGCTCTGCCTGTCTCATGTAGGTAAATACAGATCCGTTCCATGCGATGGATGCGCCCTGGAGTGCTCCGAAGGCATCATCATCGGTTACGGTATTGGTCAGTGCGGAACGGCTCCATGCACCTGCATCTGCCATTTCCTTCATGTCCTTTGCATAGGCACGGAATGCATCATACTCATATGCGAACTGGATCTGATCGCTGGTAGGAAGAGATCCGTTGTATTCATAGATCATGTCGAACCAATCGGAATCCAGTGCCAGGAAGGTATCGGTCTGCTCACGATATACATCCCAAAGCTCGTTGTTGTCGCCGGCTGCTGCCAGTGCGTAGATACCGGATTCGGGTGTTTCCTTTTCTGCTACGGTCATAACGTAGTTCTTGTAATCATCCCAGCTCTCCAGAGCAGAGATATTGTATTTATCAGCGATATCCTGACGGATGGCTACGATCTTACCCATGGGCTGCGCGGTATTGGAAGGAACTGCGATGGTCTTGCCGGAAAGGGTTGTCTCATCCCAGCTTTCAGGAGCCTGATATTTATTGGTCAGAGGCATGTTCTTTGCAATAAAGTCAGCATCCAGTGTGTAGAAGGAACCCTTTGCTGCCTCGGTGTACATGTAGCACCAGGGAGCGGTAAAGATCAGATCCACATCTCCGCCGGTAAGGGTCAGAGAATACATGGTGGAATAATCGGACCAGCTCATAAAGTTTACTTCCAGGCTGGTGTTGAAAGGCTTCAGATAATCGTTGATGAGGCCTAATACTTCGTCCCAGTCTGCCGGTGTGTCACCGATGAGGTAACACTTTACGGTGTAGGGATCGCTGAGGTCAATGTTGGAATACATCTCGGGTGTTGCGGTCACAACGCCCTCTCCGATCTTCTCGGGCAGACCTGCCAGAGCGTCGGTAGTTGCTGCTGCATCCGATGCGGCAGTATCCGTTGCTGCACTGTCTGTAGCAGCGGTGGTTGCTGCGGTTGTATCCCCTGCGGGAGCTGCACCGTCAGACGCGGTGGAACCACAGCCTGCCAGCAGTGACATGGTCATGCCGGCTGTGAGTAGTAATGCCAGAAACTTCTTCTTCATGATAACCTCCTTGATATAGTTAACCTTTTACTGCACCTATAGTTAATCCCTTTACAAAATAGCGCTGCACAAAGGGATACAGTAACACGATGGGTCCGGTAGCGATGACCGTCATGGACATCTTCATACTCTCAATGGGTATGGAAGGAAGGGCGATACCGGATTTTTCCGCCACGATACGCATGGCTTCCGCACTTCCCAGGATTCTCTGCAGGTAATACTGCAGGGTAAACATATCTTCTGTGGTGATGTACAACATGCAGTTGTACCAGTCGTTCCAGTATGCCAGCGCCGAGAACAGAGATAAAGTCGCGATCAGGGGCTTGGATAAAGGAAGGATCAGTCTTGCGAAGATCACCATATCATTGGCTCCGTCGATCTTGGCGGATTCCGTGATCTCCATGGGCAGTCCCAGCATGAAGGACTTGGCGATGATCATGTTCCATACAGAGAACATCAGTGGCAAGAGCAGGCCCAGGATGTTGTTCTTAAAATTCAGGTACCGTACGCAAAGCAGATACCAGGGAACCAGTCCGCCGTTAAACAGTGTGGTAAAGAAATAAAAGAAGGAAAATTTATTTCTCCAGGGGAAATCCTTTCGGGAGAGCACATATCCGGTCATGGTTGCCAGAAGTACCGCGAAAAAGGTTCCCGCTGCTGTTACCCCTATGGTCACACCGTAGGATTTTAAGATCGCCACGGGATTTTTGAGACTTAACTTGTAGCTGTCCAGACTGAAGTTTGCCAGAGACGGAAGAAGCGGATATCCGTTTCGGATCAGGCTGGTCTCGGATGTAAAGGATGCAATGATGATCAGGTAAAAGGGCAGGACACAGACCAGTGCAAACAGACCGATCAGAATAATGCCCAGGATATTGATGGAGATCTCATCCTTACTCAGGCGGCGATGCTTATTTGCCATAGCCGCAAGATTTTCTTCTTTGGTAATTGCTGCCATAAGCTGCCTCCTGTTAGTACAATGCGTAATCGGGATTTGCTTTCTTTACCAGCTTGTTGGCAATGGTAATGGTGATAAAGCAAAGAACCGACTGATATAAGCTGGCCGCGGCGGAAACGCCGATGTTGCCGTTATCAATAAGTAATCGGAATACATACGTATCGATGATATCCGTTGTAGGCTGTAATAAAGCACTGCTTCGTACGGTCTGATAGAAGAGACCGAAGTCTCCGCGGAAGATATTTCCGATTCCCAGCAGCACCAGGATCATCATGGTAGGTACAAGAGAAGGAATGGTCAGATACCGGATCTTCTGCCATGCACTGGCACCATCGATACTGGCTGCTTCGAACATCTCCTGATCCAGACCGGTAATGGCTGCAAGGTATACCACCGATCCGTAGCCCGTCTGTTTCCAAAGCTTTAAGGCGATGATGACGAAGGGCCATGCTCCCGGCGTGTTATATAAGTCGAAGGCTTCTCCTCCCAGCATGGTGAGGATGTGGTTGAAAACACCTTTTTCATAATTGAAGATGTTATACATAATGGCTCCGGCCACTACCCAGCTGATGAAGTAAGGCAGGAACATTAACGACTGGCTTACCTTCTTGAACACCTTGGAGATCAGTTCGTTAATGAGGATGGCGCTTCCCATTTCAAAGATCACACCCAGGAAAATAAAGGCGATGTTATATAGTAACGTATTGCGCGTGACCATTCCCAGCTTTCCGGAGATCATCAGTGCCTTGAAATTGGTCAGACCGTTCCAGGGAGAAAAATAAATGCCTCCGTTGTAGTTATACTGTTTAAATGCCAGTACGATTCCCGTCATGGGAAGGTAACTGAAGATGATCACATAGATCAGAGACGGCAGCAGCATGACCAGTAACAGCCAGTGTCTGCGAACCACTTTCCCAAAGGGAAGTTTTGTTTGAATCTTCTGCTTTTTATCCATCGCAAGCCCCTTATTTCTCGAAACTTTCAGCCAGTTTCCATGTGCTTTCTGTGCACATTATCTCGCTATCCCCTTCATTACGTTCTCATTCTATGCAATTTGCCCAATC
>JAIKYN010000251.1 GCA_024683155.1 Lachnospiraceae bacterium
CCGTCTGGTGGATACCTCCATCAAACCCGATGACTTATTAAAGCTGGAAGAGCAGTGGGCGGCAGAAGATGCGGCAGCCCTTGCGGAAGAGAATAAACCGGAAGAAAGTACGGATCTGCCCGATGATGGCGGCTCCAATGCTTCCTCCCAGTCCGGATCATCTTCCTCCGGATCCTCCGATTCCGGCATTGCTTCGGATGCTTCCGAAAATCATACGGATCTGGCAACGGCGCTTAAGGTTCCTTCCGGCGTGTCCGTAGACTTTGCAGGGTACGATACCTATAAGAGCTTTGTGGGCGGAGAAAATAATGCCTTTTCCCTGGTTGCAAACGAGGGAAAGCAGCTTCTGGTGGTACAGCTGAATTTCTATAACAACAATGCATCGGATGTGGAACTGGACTTTCTGGATGCATTCCCCAATATCATTGCACGGACCAACAACAGTCATGCCAACAGCGCACAGCTGACGGTACTGACCAATGACCTGATCACCTATAAGGGAACCATTGCGGCAGGAAGTAATCAGATCCTGGCTCTTGTCTTCGAGATCTCGGATTCCATTACAAGCATTGATTCCATGGACTTTGTCGTTACCATAGATGGTGACGTAAGTGTGGTTACCATTTTCTAGAGTCAGGAGATCATTCCGTGAAAGAGATCGATGCACATATTCGTTTTCAGAAGCTGATCCCCAAGTTTCTGGCGGATGAACTGAATTATAAAAATCTAACAGCATTTGTGAAACATGTCCGCACTTGTCCCGAGTGTATGGAAGAACTGACCATCCAGTATCTGGTGGGTGAAGGCATTAACCGCCTGGAAGAGGGCGAAAGCTTTGATCTCCACGAGGGACTGGAAGAGAAGCTGGAGGCAGCCGATGACCGGCTGTTACTGCACCGGATCATGCAGACTCTCATCATAACTGCTGAAGCGTTAGGAGTAGCGGCGGTGGTCATCATCGCTGTCATGGTATTTGTTTTATGAGTGAAAAAATCGTTCTGATCGACGGCCACAGTATTTTAAACCGGGCCTATTACGGCCTTCCCAAGTTAACTAACTCGGAAGGACTCTATACCAACGCCATTCTTGGCTTTCTGAACATCCTCTTCCGGATCCTGGAGGAGGAGAAGCCGGATTATCTTACGGTTGCCTTCGATGTAAGTGCACCCACCTTCCGACATGAAATGTACGCCGCCTACAAGGGCACCCGCAAACCCATGGATGATGAGCTTCGTCAGCAGATCCCTGTGATGAAGGACGTTCTTCATAGCATGGGTATTCTTACGGTGGAAAAAGCCGGCCTGGAAGCGGACGATATCCTGGGCACCATTGCCACCAGGGCAGAGGAAAACGGGATCGCTGTTTCCCTGGTTTCGGGAGATCGTGATCTGCTGCAGGTTGCAACCGACGGGATCAAGATCCGTATTCCCAAGACCAAGCCCGGCGGAACGGAGATCGAAGATTATTACGCAGCGGATGTGAAGGAGCGTTATCAGGTAACGCCCAAGCAGTTCATTGAACTGAAGGCCCTTATGGGGGATTCTTCCGATAACATCCCCGGCGTTCCCAAAGTAGGAGAAAAGACCGCTACCGAGCTGATGGTGACCTACGGAAGCATTGACGCCATCTATGCCAATCTGGAGAACATCACCAAGAATGCCATCCGCAATTCTCTGGCAGAAAACCGGGAACTGTGCGATCTAAGTAAGACGCTGGCCACCATTAATCTCCATGCGGATTTTGACTATGACTTTGAAGGAGCACGGGTCCATAATTTCTTTACCCCGGAAGCCTTCCTGTTATTCCAGAGACTGGGCTTTAAGAGCTTCTTAAGCCGGTTTGAGGATTCCGCAAAGGAAGAGGAAGCACCGTTGGAGCTGAAAAGGGTGACGTCCAAAGAGGAGATCCTTGGGGAGATCCAGCGGATCTGCGAAGTAGACAATCCGTTTTTAGCGTCAGATATGGAACATGCATCATCGGAGGAGCTGACGACAGACCCTACCGCGTATGTATGGCTCCCGATCTATGATGCGGAGAAGTTCTACGGTTTCGTTATGACCAATGGAACAGACCGTGCATGTCTGGCGGATCTGTCCCTGGAGCTGACCGATGATCTGCAGGAAGCCTGCCTGGAAGCACTGGCTAAGGCATCCGAAAAGCATACCTGTGTGGTATTTGATCTAAAGAACGGACTTCGCTTTTTGAAGGATCAGGAGACATCCCACTACTTTGATATGCACGTAGCTGCATACCTGCTCAATCCTTTAAAGAGTGACATTACAGTGCCTGACATTTCCCTGACTTATCTTCAGAAGTCCCTGGAAGAAGTAGCGGGCCTGCTTAAGAAAAACACCTATGCCAATCTGATGCGGGAGGATTCCTTCCGGGAACTGATGGGGCATTATGCAACGGCGCTGTATCAGGCGTATCCCATTTTGGTAGAGAAATTAAAGGAAAGCGGCCAGGACCGTCTTTACAGCGAGATCGAGCTGCCGCTGACCGGTGTGCTGCATTCCATGGAGGAGCAGGGTATCCTGGTTAAACCGGAAGCTTTGAAGGAATACGGAGAAGCGCTGGTAGGCCGTATTGAGGAGCTGCAGAAGGAAATCTATGCAGACTGTGACAGCGAATTTAATATCAATTCCCCGAAGCAGTTGGGGGAAATATTATTTGAGAAGATGGGCATTCCCGGCGGCAAGAAGACTAAGACCGGTTATTCCACCTCGGCGGATGTGCTGGAGAAATTATCGGCGGAATATCCCGTGGTGGATAAGATCCTGGAATACCGAGGTCTGACCAAGTTAAAGAGTACCTATGCGGACGGCTTGTCTGCCTTCATCGGACCG
>JAIKYN010000081.1 GCA_024683155.1 Lachnospiraceae bacterium
TATGTACCGCCAGGGGATACATAACGATCACAGCCAGCGCATATTTCAGAACGTTAAAATATTCCGGTTTTCCGGTCAGGATCTGTAACAGCTGTGACTGGATCATCAGTATCATACCCAGGATGATCTCCGTACAACCGATCGCATAATAATATGTCTTTTCTTTTTTCTCCTTTTCTGCCGCAAACAGGGTATACAATACCGTCGCCATACCAAAGAAGGTAATAAAAAAGCTCTCCAGGAAATAAGTGAGACGCGGCCGTATGACACTGTATAGATATTCATGATTTTTCGTCAAACGCATTTCTATCATAAAGGAATTCGTGGATCGGGGCGTATTGACAAAGGTTAGTGTTTTCCCCAGATCCCTGGGACGGATCGGAACAAACTGCACCGTCAGGCCAATGTCCTTTCCCGCAAAACCGGCTCCGTTTTGATCAAATGCATATATTTCTTCTTTGTTGCCTGCCTGATCTTCAAGATAAACTCTGAAATCAATGCCTCTGCTCATAAAGCAAAGCGCATAGTCCGGCCCCAGCACAAGATTTTTGGGTAAATCATAATAAAGCGTGACCTCCCGGTCCACCTGAGAAGTTTGATACTTATACTCATGCATGTTGAAGGTATTACCTTCTTCATCATACCAATCGAAATTGAAGTTATAATATTTTGCATCTGTATATGTGATCTGTTCTCCCGGTGTCTTCCATGCCCATAAAAGCACAGACAGTAGCCAGAGGCAGCTGATGCCTAAAAAGCAGATCAGCACGATTTTGCGATTTTTTTCCATGTACTTCCCTAAAACAACACGATCCTTATTGAAGGGTTGTTCCTCCCCTTTTGATCTGTTTATTATTATAGCCTCTTGTTCCCCATGATTTACAGGTATTTATCCGTATTTTCTTTTGTTTTTACATTTTTCGCTTATTATCATACGTTATCCTTATTTCTTGCACGATCGTCCATTTTATTATATGTTGCTATTATGATAAACATTTGCATTGTGGAAGATGAAGTCTCTCAGGCAGAGCTTCTCACCGACTACATAAATAAATATGCAGCCAAATCCCACCAGCAGTTTTCCGTCACCCACCTTCCCGACGGAATCGACCTGGTGGATGATTACAAGAGCCAGTTTGACATTATCCTGCTGGATATTCAGATGAAGCATCTGGATGGGATGACGGCCGCTGAAAAGATCCGTAAGCTGGATGAAGATGTGGTGATCATTTTCATCACCTCTACGGTGCAATACGCCGTGCAGGGATATGCTGTGGATGCACTGGGTTATGTCTTAAAACCGGTGCCCTATCTCCAGTTTGAGCAGCTCTTCGAAAAAGCCATCACACGAGTAAAAGCCAAGCAGGAGAAGGTCTACATCAAAGTTACGGTTGACGATAAACAGCTGAAGCTGGATTGCGAAACCGTCTCATATATTGAAAGTCAGCGGAACAACGTGATCCTGCACTGTACCGAAGCCGATTATGTCACTGCCGGGCCTTTAAAGCGATTCGAGGAAATGTTAGGCACACACGGCTTTAGTAAGTGTCACAATGCCTATGTGGTGAATCTCTCTTACGTAGAGGCTGTACAGAAAGAAGAAGTGCTTCTGTCCGGTGGAATAACCCTGCCCATCAGCCGCGCCCGAAAGAAAGAATTCATGATGGCTTTAACAGAAGATATTTTGTGATATGTTCATTTTTATTTCAGATACATTTCTGCAAATAAATGGATAGCATTTTAAAGATGAGGTCATACCATGGATATGTCATCCTTCTTAAATCCTGTTGCCTTACAGGATACCCCAAGATTATTTACCGCCATTGCCGAGTGGCTGGCGGTTTTTGTCTATTTTAATATCTATCGTCGTCGTTCCCACGGAAAAGATTACGTGCTGCAATGCATCGTCACTTTCATTGTCCAGGTGATCTTCCAGTTCATTGCAGGGCTTTTGCCTCTTTGGTTCTGGATTCCGTCTATGGCGGTTGCAGTAGGCCTTATGTTTCTCTCTCTGTATATTGTACTGGATATTAAGCCCAGGGACTGTGGCGTTTTAACGACTCACGCCTTCGTTTTGGCGGAATTTGCAGCCAGCTTGTATAAACAACTGCACGTATGGCTGGTACATCGCAACGGAAACAGGGGACTTCTTCCCTCCACCCTTCTCATGCTGGTGGTTTTTACCCTGGTTTATATCATTTATTACCGCATTGAACGGGATAACATCTCTCCCAATCGCGACCTGAACATTACTTCCAGAGAGCTGATCAACGTGCTGATCACCGGTATCGTTGCGTTTATCATGTCCAATATCAGCTTCGTTACTACCAATACGCCGTTCTCTGCATCAGAAAATCTGTTGTATGTCCGCACGCTGGTAGACTTCGGAGGCCTCCTTATGCTCATGACAGAGATGGGACGCCGGAACGAACTTGCCGTAAAGAATGAGAACGACGCTATTAATCAGCTGTTCCAGAGGCAGTACGAGCAATATAAACTGGCTTTGGATAATTCGGAAGCACTTCGGAAAGAAATGCATGATATGAAACACTACGTCATCGCCCTTAAGAATGAGGATGATCCGGAAAAACGTGCGGAAGTGCTGGAAGATATGGAACAGGCCATCGCCATTCAGGAATCCTTCATGAATACCGGAAACCAGGTACTGGACGTGGTCCTTACCACGAAGAGTCTGCAATGCCAGAAGAAGGGGATCACCCTAAATGCCATGGTAGACGGCGATCTCTTGTCCGGCATTCATGTAAAAGATATTTGTTCTCTCTTCGGTAACCTTATTGACAACGCCATCGAGGCCACCCAGATCCTGGAGGATCCGGAAAAGCGCCTTATCACCTTATCTGTGCGCAGTCGTAATCAGTTCATTATCGTCGAATGCGAGAACTATGCCAACGATCCTTCCGGTTCCCTTAAGGGAAATGGACGGCGCCGTACCTTCGGAAGGCGTTTTCTTCCTAAAACCACCAAATCCGATGTGGTCCGTCACGGTTACGGCTTAAAGTCCATCACCCAGATTGCCGAGAAATACGGCGGTGCCATGACCTGCACCTATGAAGATGGATGGTTCAAAGTAAAGGTGCTGTTATCCTACCGGAAATAAACTGCAAAAATAGCGCGGCTTAATTTATTGAAGCCGCGCTTTATCATTTCTGTTATTTTAATATTTTATCTATGGATATGCTGAATAACTTACCGGTTCACATACTCCACAAACCGTCCGAAGGCTTCCTGTCCCTCTGCGGTTCTCTTATATACACCGGCATCTTCCAGTACTTGTGAAAATACCTTACCGATCTCCGCATGAAGGATATCC
Organism: Lachnospiraceae bacterium; assembly: GCA_024683155.1. Classification (GTDB taxonomy): domain Bacteria; phylum Bacillota; class Clostridia; order Lachnospirales; family Lachnospiraceae; genus JAILDL01. Next base: position 3,332 of record JAIKYN010000081.1, read on the forward strand.
ATGATGTTATCCTTGGTAACGCCTTCTGCAGAGTTCTTGTATGCAGGCAGGAACTCTTCTACCCAGTCTGCATGCTTCTCCAGCACTTCATCCTTACGGATATCGCTGCCTTCCAGGATAGCCGTAGCCAGGGCTTCCATTTCCCCCTTCAGTCTTGCAGGTAAAACGGCCAGTCCCATAACCTCGATAAGACCGATGTTCTCTTTCTTGATGTGATGGAGCTTAGCATGGGGATGAAATACACCCAGGGGATGCTCCTCCGTAGTGATATTATTACGCAGCACCAGATCCAGCTCGAACTTGCCGTTTCTCTTTCTGGCGATGGGAGTGATAGTGTTATGAGGCTCCCCGTCAGTCTCTGCATAGATAAATGCAGCTTCATCGGTATAACCGCGCCATGCGTTCAGGATCACATCTGCCAGTGCAATGATCCGCTCCTTGTCTTCATGGGCGATACGGATGACGCTCATAGGCCATTTTACGATGCCTGCGGAAACGTCCTCAAAGCCCTTGAATACAACTTCTTTTTCCACCGGTGCTTTGGCCATGGCAAACTCATAATGTCCGCCCTGGAAATGATCGTGACTTAAGATGGAACCGCCAACAATGGGCAGATCTGCATTACTTCCCACAAAATAGTGGGGGAACTGGCTGACGAAATCCAGCAGCTTGCAGAAGGTATCATGCTCGATCTTCATGGGCACATGCTGGGTATTAAACACGATGCAGTGCTCATTATAGTAAACGTAAGGCGAATACTGGAATCCCCAGGGATGTCCGTTCACCGTAATGGGAATGATGCGGTGATTCTGACGGGCAGGATGATTCATCCTTCCTGCATATCCCTCGTTCTGGGGACAAAGAAGGCACTTGGGATAGCCGCCCTGCTTTGCATTTCTTGCAGCCGCAATGGCTTTCGGGTCCTTCTCCGGCTTGGATAAATTGATCGTAATATCGATATCCCCGTACTCTGTAGGAGTAACCCACTTCTGATCCTTCTTAATGCGGTAACGGCGGATATAATCGGTGCTCTTGCTCAGGGAATAGAAATAATCCGTTGCCTTCTCCGGGCTCTCGGCGTAAGCAGCCTTGAATTTACGGATCACTTCACTGGGGAACGGCACCAGCATGCTCATGATCTTCGTATCAAACAGGTCTCTGTGGGTGATGGTATTATCTTCCATCAGTCCTCTGGCATAGGCTTCATCCAGAAGCTTACCCAGAAGCTCTTCCAGCACGGAGCCGTCTTCTTTTACCAGTCCTCCGGGAATAGAAGCTGCGATCGCCTCATCCTCCAGAGTGTCCATTTTAAATAATTCCAGCAGGCGGTTGGTTACGAAGATCTCATCTTCTTTCTCCAGAAGGCCTGCTTCAAGGCCATAACAAACCAGAGTGCGCTGTGCAATTCCTAA
>JAIKYN010000098.1 GCA_024683155.1 Lachnospiraceae bacterium
GGTAAAACAATGAACATTTGGAAACGATTTGAAGAGAAATACCCGAAAGCAGCAAAGTGGGTGCGGGAAGGCGGATTGTTCGTCATCGTCAGCAACCTGATCACCGTTTTTAAATACCTGCTGCTGACGTTCCTTCCGGGAGCATTTGCATTCCTGGGAGACAAGGCATTCGGCTGGCCGGGCATCCCTCTTACTATTGCCGGGGAGACCTTCCAGTGGAACATCTTAGGCTATGATCAGGCACATGGAGGTCTGGCATACTTTACGGCTTACATGATCGCCATGGTCATCGGAGAATGTGTGAACTTCCCCATCCAGAAGGTGTTCGTGTTCCGTAATCACGATAAGCCGGGTAAACAGATCGCATGGTATGTGGCAGCATTTATCCTCATCACCTGCATCGTAAATTCCATTAACTGCATCTGGGTTGCGGTTGCCGGAAAGTTCGTGGCACCCTGGCTGTACAACATCGGAACCACTGTACTTAACGGCGGTGTATCCATGGTAGTGTTCTTCTTTCTTAATAAGATCATCTTCCCGGAAACACCCAAAACAGAAACCGAGGCATAAGCCTCAACCATAACGGTTTAAAGGATCCCGGATCCTTTAAATAGATATAGCTGAAAACTTATCTTTAAGGAGGAGAAAGACAATGCTATCAATCAATATCACTGACGTGATTGCCGTACTGCAGACACTGATCCCGCAGCTGGTTATCATCGGCGTGGTTCTTCTTGCAGCCATCATCATTACCATCGCTGTAAGAAAAGCAAAGAAACCATTGAAAAGTTTTGTTCGTAAGGAGGCGTGGTTAGCGTTCTTCCTTGCACTGGTACTGGTAATTACCAACATCTTAATGGTACCCATGTTCTCCATGGTAAATATGGCCATGGGCGGCGGTGTCATTTCCGACGAAGCCATTGACGAAGCAAAGGCACTTTGTACCGAGATCGCAGAAGAAGGTATCGTTCTGTTAAAGAATGACGGTGGCCTTCCTCTGGCAGAAGGAGCCAAAGTAAACGTTTTTGGATGGTCTTCCACCAATCCCATTTACGGTGGTACCGGATCCGGTGCGCTGTCCGCAGCTTATCCTACGGTTGATTTCCTTACCGGTCTGACTGACGCTGGTATTGAATACAACCAGGAATTAGTAGATTTCTATAAGGGTTGGAGAACCGACCGTCCTACCGTTGGTATGGTAGGTCAGGACTGGACCATCCCCGAGCCTACACTGGATGAGTACGGAACCCTGTTTGAATCCGCTAAGAGCTACTCCGATACAGCGATCCTGTTCATCGCTCGTTCCGGTGGTGAAGGTGCAGACCTTCCCATGTCCTATGACGGAGCAGATACCTTCTCTGCAGAGGGTATGTTCGGTGCAATGGGTGTTCGTTATTCCGAGTATGCAGATGATCTGGATGCTTCCAAGAGTTATCTGGAGCTGTCCAATCGTGAGAAAGCTCTCTTAGAGCAGGTTACAGCTGATTACAGCAAGGTGATCGTAGTTGTTAACTCTGCCAATGCCATGGAGCTTGGTTTTGTAAATGAATATCCTTCCATTCAGTCCGTACTGTATTGCCCCGGCACCGGCCAGACCGGTTTCGACGGTTTAGGTGAGATCCTTGCAGGTAAGGTTAACCCTTCCGGTAAGACCGCTGATACCTTCGTAGCAGATCTTCTGAATACACCTACCGCTAATAACTTTGGCGATTTTGATTACACCAACATGAGCGAATACGGCGTATCCAACTTCTTCGCAGAAGGCGGTACCGCATATCCTACCTTCGTAAATTATGTAGAAGGTATCTATGTTGGCTATAAGTTCTATGAAACTGCATATGCTGAGGCACAGGCAGGAAACTTTGAGTTTGATTATGACAATGAAGTAGTATATCCCTTCGGCTATGGTCTGTCTTATACAACCTTCAGCCAGGAGATGGGTGCCGTAACAAGTGACGGAACCAACGTATCCTTTGATGTAACCGTAACAAACACCGGTAATGTAGCAGGTAAGGATGTTGTAGAAGTTTACTACAATCCTCCCTACACCAACGGTGGAATCGAGAAGGCAGCCGCTAACCTGGTTGAGTTTGCCAAGACCGATGTATTAGAGCCCGGCGCTTCTCAGACTATCTCCATTTCCTTCGCACTGGAAGATATGGCATCCTATGACACCTACGGGGAAGGCTGCTATGTTCTGGATGCAGGGGATTATGAGATTTCCATCAACAGCGATGCTCACAATAAGATCGCTACCGGCAACGTAAATGTAGCATCCAAGATCGTATATAACGAGTCCAATAAGCGTTCTTCCGATCAGGTGGCAGCAACCAACCAGTTCCAGTTCGCAGAAGGTGATGTAACCTACCTGTCTCGTGCAGATGGATTTGCAAACTATGCAGAAGCAACTGCAGCACCTGCATCCTTCGAGATGTCCGATGCATTAAAGGCAACCTATTTCAACGAGACCAACTATGTTGAAACTGCTTATAACAATGATGCCGATGTAATGCCTACTACCGGCGCTAAGAACGGTGTGAAGCTGGCAGAACTGAGAGGCCTGTCTTATGACGATCCCAAGTGGGATACTTTGTTAGATGAGCTGAGCGTAGCTGAAATGAATACCCTTATCGAGCTGGGTGGTTACGAAACATCTGCCATCGAGTCCATCGGCAAGGTTATGACCTACGATTGTGATGGTCCTGCTTCCATTAACAACAACTTTACACAGCAGGGTTCCATTGGATTCCCCGCAGCTGTAATGATCGCT
>JAIKYN010000111.1 GCA_024683155.1 Lachnospiraceae bacterium
GTCCGGGAGATGCGTAAGCAGATCGCCTGGTATCTCAACGGGTACCCCCATGCAGCCAGACTGCGGGGAAAGCTTACGGCCGTGGAATCCCTGGAAGAACTGGAAGAAGGTGTATCGGCCGTCTTACAGGGAAATTATGAGGCTTTTCTGCGTAAGTAAGCATTGTATTTGCGGCTGATCAGATCTGCCAGTTCCGAGGTATAACGCAGCACCGGCTCGGTAAGCAGGGCAAAGACCACCATTAACATGGCACTTTGTTTGGTAAGTGCATTGACACCGAAGAATGCAGGCAGGAACAACATGGATGCCAGCCAGCCCAGGATGACACCAATGAGAAGTCCGGTATGCATTCGGCGCATGGGGCACATAATACGATACAGGATCATGAAGCCTACGATGGCAACCACCACACTGCAGGAGGTAGCCAGGCATTCGGGATCGATCTTGAATTCGCGACAAAAAAGGACCAGAGCACTGACGGTAAGGAAGTCTGTAATTCCTGCCGGCAGTGCTTTTTTGATGACATTGGGCAGGAAATGGCCGGTCACCTTTTCCTTGTTGGGTTCCATGGCCAGCACAAAGGAAGGGATACCGATGGTAAAGAGACTGATCAGACTGATAAGAGCCGGTGTCAGGGGATAATCCAGCATGAGGATCACGGAGAACACCGCCAGCAACAGCGAGAAGATATTCTTTACCAGGTACAGGGAAGCGGCACGCTGGATGTTGTTGATCACCCGGCGCCCTTCGTCTACGATGGAAGGCATCTTCACGAAATCGGAATCCAGCAGAACGATCTGTGAAGCCTGGGAAGCAGCTTCGGAACCGGAAGCCATGGCAATACTGCAGTCGGCTTCCTTCATGGCGATGATATCGTTTACACCGTCACCGGTCATGGCAACGGTAAGACCGGATTTCTGCAGGGCTTTTACAATGAGCTTTTTCTGCTGGGGAGAAACACGACCGAATACGGTATAGTGTACGGCTGCTTCACTGACAGCACTGTCATTTTCTAAAGCAGACACATCAATATATTTCTCGGCACCGGGGATGCCGGCACGTCTGGCTACCTGGGAAACGGTGAGAGGATTATCACCGGAGATCACGCGGATCTGTACACCCTGCTGACGGAAATAGCGGAAGGTTTTCTCTGCGTTCTCACGGATGGGGTTCTCCAGCACGATCAGGGCAAGAGGGTTACATTCTCCGGAAAGCTTCTCTCCGCCAGGGAGGAACGGGTATTCTGCAAAAGCTACCACACGGCAGCCGTTACGGTTATAAGCGGTAACCGCGTCTTTGTAGGCGGCATACTGCAGTCCCAGAACGTATTCCGGCGCTCCCAGCACATAGTGCCGCCCGTTTAAGGTTTCCGCACTGTATTTGTATTTAGAAGAAAAAGGAACCACATTGGAAGCCAGATGGCCGCTGACCAAAGAGAAATAGTTCTGAATGGCGGCCATGGTGTCGTTGGCATTGGTCATGGACTGGGCAAAATCAGCGATCAGGGTAGAGACCTGGTGCTCGTTAAACGTAGAGCCCAGCACTTCCATTCCGGTCACATTCATATCCTTGCCGGTAATGGTGCCGGTCTTATCTACGCACAGGCAATCCACCCGGGCCAGGGTCTCGATACACTTTAAGTCGTGTACCAGAACTTTTTTCTGAGATAAACGGACGGCACTTACTGCCAGAGCGGAACTGGTCAGCAGATAGATCCCTTCGGGGATCATGCCGATAAGGGCAGCTACCATGCCGATGACACTTTCGGAGAAACCGGCTTTGGCATAAACAAACTGCTGCACAAACAGGATGATGCCCAGAGGAATGATGAGGATGCCGAAGAAGGTCAGCATCCGGTCCAGAGAGCGGAAGATCTCCGACTCTTCCTTATCCCCCATGGTGGTTGCTTCTTTGGTCAAACGGGAGGCATATGCATGCTCTCCCACGGCGGTAACACGGGCCATACATTCACCGGAGGTGATAAAGCTGCCGGAAAGGAGCTTGTCCCCTGCCTGCTTTTCCACTTCGTCGGATTCGCCGGTCAGCATGGACTCGTTTACATGGACATTGCCGTCCAGCACTTTGGCATCAGCCGGGATCTGCATGCCGCCCTTCAGATAAATGCAATCGTCTTTCACCAGCTCTTCACTGGGGACTTCCGTCTGGTCACCGTCCCGGATAGCGATCACCTTGGGCTCGGACATCAGGTTCATCTTATCCAGAACCTTCTTGGAATAGATCTCCTGGGCAATACCGATGGCGGAATTGGCCGCTATAACAAATAAAAAGGTAAGATCCCGGTAAGAACCTGCCACAATAAGCAGGATGGCCAGCACCACAAACACCAGGTTGAAATATGTGAGCAGATTGGATTTTAAGATCTGTTTTATGGTCTTGGTGCCGGTGGCCGGCTTATGATTGGAGAGGCCGTTCCGGAGCCGCTCATTTACCTCTGCGGAACTAAGACCTGCATAGACTTTCTTCTGTTCGGATAAAACTGCATGATTCATTTTCTGTAACCCCTTTAAAAACCTTCACATCCTATTATAATAGAAAAATGCGGAAGATACAGCGTCAAAACCGCGGTTGTGTCATCAGAAAAGATTGACACACACATTAGAACTGGATATAATACTAACGCTGACTGCGCGCTTTACGCACAGTTCACAAATTATAAGTGACATCTCAGGAGGATAATATGGAAGAGAAAAAGAATATCCTGACATATGAAGGTCTTAAGAAATATGAAGATGAACTTCACGAATTAAAGGTTGTGAAACGACAGGAAGTAGCGCAGAAGATCAAGGAAGCCAGAGAACAGGGCGACTTGTCCGAGAATGCTGAGTACGATGCAGCGAAGGATGAGCAGAGAGATATCGAAGCCCGCATCGAAGAGCTGGAGAAGATCCTTAAGAACGCAGAAGTCGTTGTGGAAGATGAAGTAAGTCTGGACCACATCAACATCGGTTGCCAGGTAAAGATTTTAGACCTGGAGTATGATGAAGAGCTGGATTACAAGATTGTAGGTTCTACCGAGGCAAACAGCCTGAAGGGTAAGATTTCCAATGAATCTCCCGTAGGCAAGGCGCTGATCGGAGCAAAGCTTGGGGACGTGATCACCGTTGAGACTCAGGCAGGAGAGTTATCCTATAAGGTACTCCAGATTCAGCGTTCTAACTGATAGAGGAGACTTAAGTGGGACCAGCCCTTGGGTTAGCCCCACTTTTTTGTATATTCAGGGGTACATGGATCCCGTATTTGTATATTATGAAAAAATGATCTGACAGGATGGAGGAGAAATACGTTGGCAGAAGGAAATCAGCAGAACAATCAACAGGCAAAGAACCAGCAGAATACCGAACAGGATATCAATCAGCTGAAGAAGGTCCGCAGAGAGAAACTGGCAGCCCTTCAGGAAGCCGGTAAAGATCCTTTTGTGATCACAAAGTTTGACCAGACCCATCATAGTGATGAGGCGAAGAAGCTTTATGAAGATCATGAAGCAGAACTTTTGAAAGATCGTGCTCCTTTTAATGCGGATGGCATGGACGAAGAGACTGCCAGAGCAGCGAAGAAGGAATATTATAACGAGACCCGTGCTATTATGGATGCTGCCCCGATCCGTGTCAGCATTGCAGGCCGTATGATGTTCAAGCGTGTGATGGGTAAGGCAAGCTTCTGCAACCTGAGAGATCTTAAGGGAGATATCCAGGTATATGCTTCCAAGGATGCACTGGGAGAGGAAGTATACGGTGATTTTAAGAAGGCCGATATCGGTGATATCTACGGCGTAAAGGGCTGGATGTTCCGTACCATGACCGGAGAGATCTCCATTCATGCGGAAGAGATGACCCTGTTATCCAAGAGTCTGCAGATCCTTCCCGAGAAGTTCCACGGCCTCACCGATACCGATATGCGTTATCGCCAGAGATACGTAGATCTGATCATGAACGCGGATTCCAAGGATGTCTTTGTAAAGCGTTCCATCATGATGAAGGAGATCCGTAACTTCCTGGCAGGAAGAGATTTCATGGAAGTAGAGACACCCATTCTGGTATCCAATGCAGGAGGTGCGGCTGCCCGTCCCTTTGAGACCCATTACAACTCTCTGGATGAGGATGTAAAGCTTCGTATTTCCCTGGAATTATACTTAAAGAGACTGATCGTAGGCGGCTTAGAGCGTGTCTATGAGATCGGCCGTGTATTCAGAAACGAGGGAGTGGATACACGCCATAACCCGGAGTTTACTCTGATGGAGTTATACCAGGCATATACTGATTATGAAGGCATGATGGAACTGACCGAGAGTATGTTCCGGTACCTTGCCGAGAAGGTAAGCGGTTCCACCACCATCACCTATCAGGGAACCGAGATCGATCTTGGAAAGCCTTTTGCAAGACTGACCATGACCGATGCTGTAAAGCAGTATTCCGGTGTGGATTTTGATACCGTAGCTGATGATGCAGCTGCGAAGGCACTGGCAAAGGAGCATCATATTGAATTTGAGGAGCACCATAAGAAGGGTGATATCCTGAACCTGTTCTTCGAAGAGTATTGTGAAGACAAGATGGTTCAGCCCACCTTCATCATGGATCATCCCATTGAGATCTCTCCTTTGACCAAGAAGAAGCCTTCCGATCCTTCCAAGGTAGAGCGTTTTGAGCTGTTCATCAACGGCTGGGAGATGTGTAACGCTTATTCCGAGCTGAACGATCCTATCGATCAGAGAGAGCGTTTCAAGGCACAGGATGCACTGGCAGATGCCGGTGATGAGGAAGCAAACCACACCGATGAAGATTTCCTGAATGCACTGGAGATCGGTATGCCTCCTACGGGCGGTATCGGATATGGTCTGGATCGTCTGTGTATGTTGCTGACTGATGCTGCGGCCATTCGCGATGTTTTGTTATTCCCGACGCTGAAAAGTCAGAACTAAGAAAATGGTGTAAAATGAGGAATTAGATAAGGTTGTAAAACTGAAAATACACCCAGTTTACACCCAAATAATGAGAAATGACAGAAAGTTGACCGAAAGAACAGTAGATAAAGATACTGGTTGATATGAAGATAAACCGGCTTAGGTGATAAAAACCAAGCCGGTTTTCTTTTAGTACTCTATTCGTAAAAAATATTTGATTAGTGACATTCATGCAGTTAATTCTTTATATACTTTAGTTGAATTAAGTAGCATATTGAAGAAAGATGCGAAGAAGCAAGCGGCATTTGATATGCTGACTCACGTTTTAGAGGAGGAATAAGCCATAGCGAAATATGCATTCAATTATGATTCCGGTGAATATGAGTATATAGAAAGAGACGGCTTTAGTATTGATCGTGGTGAATACGTCTATAACTGGGATGACAGTGAGTATCGTCGCGAGGAAGAAGAGGAAGAGGAACGTCGGCGAGAAGAACGAAGAATGTGGGAGGATGATTGATGATGAGCAAAGATATGACTGTTCCCT
>JAIKYN010000188.1 GCA_024683155.1 Lachnospiraceae bacterium
GACAGAGAAGTAAGGTTCATGGCTTTCGTGCTAGAATGAGTTCTGCAGGCGGCAGAAAGGTATTAGCTGCAAGAAGAGCTAAGGGAAGAAAGAGATTAACTGTTTAGGCCGCAGCTTTGTGGCCTTTTTCTTTTTGGAGGAATTTTTACGCAGTCTCTAAAAAACAATCAACAATTCCAGAACGTTTATCATAACGGAAAAAGTCGAGCAAACAAATATATCGTCGTTTATGCTGTGAAGAATGGTCTCGAGATAAACCGTTTGGGAATCACCTGCAGCAAGAAAATCGGCAACAGTGTGGTACGTCATCACTTTGCCCGTCTTGTTCGCGAAAGTTACCGACTACATGAAAATATATTTAATAGTGGTTTAGATATAGTAGTCGTTGCAAGAAAAGCTGCGGCGGATGCTTCTTATCATGATATTGAAGCTTCTTTGTTGTCTCTCAGTAAATCGCAGCACATTATTATAGAAGAAATACAATCGTAGACCTATGATATTTTCGTCTGAGAGATGTTCGTTTGAAAGAAAATCATGAAAAAATTACTGATTTATCTTATAAAAATGTATCAGAAATATTTGTCTCCACTTAAAAGCACCAAATGTCCTTATTATCCCAGTTGTTCCGAATACGGGAAAGAGGCGATCCAAATTCATGGAGCTTTTAAAGGGAGTTTTCTTGCGTTATGGAGGATCCTTCGTTGCAATCCTTTTTCCAAAGGAGGTTACGATCCGGTTCCTCGCATGAGAAAGAAATATTTCTCTTCAAGAATGGAGTAGTATGGATATTTTAGCAACCAAAACAGGAAGTTTCTTCCTGATGCAGTGGATCCAGAATCTTCTGGGTCTCATCATGGATGGTATATTCCGGGTTTTGAATGCCATTGGTATTCCTAACATTGGTCTTGCCATTATCATTTTCACCATTGTTATTTATATTTGTCTGCTGCCCCTTACCATTCGTCAGCAGAAATTCTCCAAGCTGCAGGCGAAGATGAATCCGGAACTGCAGAAGATCCGTGACAAATACAAGGATCGTAAAGATAACGATTCTATGATGGCCATGAATCAGGAGACCAATGCAGTTTATGCAAAGTATGGTGTTTCTCCTACCGGCAGCTGTGTTCAGCTGTTGATCCAGATGCCGATCCTGTGGGCATTGTACCGTGTTATTTATTCTATCCCTGCTTATGTAGGACAGGTAAAAGATGCATTCTATCCCTTAGTGGAAGAACTGATGAATAAGTCGGATGCCTCTACTTTTTTACAGTCTTTGTCCGGAGCATCCATGTATGCAAAGCAATTCACCAATGAATCCTTTACTTCCGGTGTAACTTCTTATATTCAGAATACCTACATCGATGTACTGTATCGTTCTTCTACAACGGATTGGGCCGCACTTTTGGAGAAGTATCCCGATTTAAGTTCCTCTATTACAAATACGACAGATCTTTTAAGTCGCTACAACAATTTTCTCGGACTGAACATAGGTGATTCACCTTCCGTTACATTCCATAATGCCATTGCATCCGGTGCTTACCTGATGTGTGTTGCAGCACTTATGATCCCTGTATTATCTGCTGTTACCCAGTGGATTTCCGTAAAGCTGATGCCCAATCAGAATACACAGCCTACCGGTGATTCTACAGCAGATTCCATGGCTCAGTCCATGAAGACCATGAATATCATGATGCCTATCATGTCTGCAGTATTCTGTTTTACTCTTCCTGCAGGTATGGGTATCTACTGGATCGCCGGTGCAGTGATCCGTGGTATTCAGCAGATCGTCATTAACAAGCACATTGATAAGATCGATTGGGAAAAAGAGATTGAGAAGAATAAAGCCAAAGCGGCTAAGAAACTGGAAAAAGCCGGTCTTACCGGAAATCTCAGCAGTTATGCAGAAAAGAGTACCCGTACCATTCAGGCTGCAGCCAGTGAACAGCAGCAGCAGATGGATCAGAGAAGATTAACGCGAAGAGAGAGGATCACAAAGAACAGTTCCGCTTCTTCTACTGTTGATTCCAGCGGACTTTATGTATCCAATCCCAAAAAGGGAAGTATTGCTGAAAAGATCAATCTTGTCAGCGATTATAATGATTACAATCGATAAAATATAGGATAACGAGGGTAAAACAATGACTGATTTTGAAGTTTTTAGTGCAAAAACGGTTGAAGATGCTATTACAGAAGCTTGTCAGAAATTTTCCGTTACCAGCGATAAACTGGAGTATGAAGTTGTAGAAGAAGGTGCTTCCGGATTTTTGGGCATCGGTTCCAAGCAGGCAGTGATCCATGCAAAGGTTAAGGGTTCTTTAACCGATCTTGCCAAAGATTTCTTAAAGGATGTATTTGCAGCAATGGATATGACTGTTGTCATCGATGCATCTTATGATGATGTAGAGAAGGAAATGGACATCAATCTTACCGGTGATGACATGGGTCTTCTCATCGGTAAGAGAGGACAGACACTGGATTCTTTACAGTACCTGGTATCTCTTGTAGTAAACCGTGACACCGAAGAATACATTCGTGTAAAGGTAGATACCGAAGATTACAGAAGAAGAAGAAAAGAAACTCTGGAAAACCTTGCGAAGAATATTTCTTACAAGGTTAAGAGAACCAAGAGAAGCGTCTCTTTGGAGCCTATGAATCCTTATGAGAGACGTATCATTCACTCTGCTCTTCAGAATGATCGTTATGTAACCACTCATTCCGAAGGGGAAGAGCCTTATCGTCATGTTGTTGTTACTTTAAAGAAATAATTGTGTTTTTGTGCGGAAAAGTCCGGAGTCTCCCATACTTTGGACTTTTCTTTATGGAGTGCCATGTATCCTTCAGATACTATATGTGCAATCGCTACGGCAACGGCCCCTTCCGGGATCGGGATCATCCGGATCAGCGGGAAGGATGCCATTGCTGTTACCGATACGATCTTTAGGGCCGCAAATCATAAGAAACTTTCGGAAGCAGCGGCTTACACCATGCATTATGGTTTTATCTATGATCAGGACCAGATGATCGATGAGGTCTTGGTCTCTGTTTTTCGTGCGCCCCATTCATATACAGCAGAAGATTCCGTAGAGATCAATTGCCACGGTGGACCCTTTATCTTGCAGAAGGTGTTAAAATTATTAACACAGAAGGGGATTCGTATTGCCGAACCAGGTGAGTTTACAAAGCGAGCTTTTTTAAACGGGAGGCTGGATCTTTCGGAAGCTGAGGCGGTAATGGATACCATTTCCGCACAGAATGAGTTCGCCCTGGAAGCATCCGTAAAGCAGCTTCGGGGAGAACTTTCCCAATTGATACGAACCCTTCGTCAGGATATTTTGTATGAGATCGCCTTTATCGAATCCGCACTGGACGATCCCGAACATATCTCATTGGAGGGTTATTCTGAGAAGCTTACAGAGAAATGTAAGGCACTTCTTTCTCAGGTAGAAACCTTGATCGCTTCCTATCAGAACGGAAAGATCCGAAAGGAAGGGATCTATACCGTCATCCTCGGTAAGCCCAATGCAGGAAAATCTTCTTTATTAAATTTACTGCTGGGAGAAAATCGTGCCATTGTTACGGATATTGCAGGCACCACCCGGGATGTACTGGAAGAAGATATTTTATTAAACGGAATGCAGCTCCATCTGGTGGATACCGCAGGGATCCATTCCTCGGAAGATACCATTGAACAGATGGGAGTTGAAAAAGCTATCGAATATGCCAATCGGGCGGACCTGATCCTGTACCTGCTGGATGGATCCACACCCATTACGGAGGAAGATATCCGTATAGCCCGAATTGTTCAGGATAAAAAAGTCATGGTTCTTCTGAATAAGAAAGATCTGACCCAAAGTATCGGAGAAGAAGATATAAAATCCATTCTTCCCCGACCGGTTGCCATTCTTCCCATCTCCGCTTTAAAGGGAGAAGGGATGGAAGAAATGGCTGCGATTTTAAAGGATCTGTTCTATGAAGGGGAAGTTACCATGAATGATCAGATCTATCTTACCAATCTTCGTCATAAACAATTGATGGATCAGGTAAAACAAAGCCTGCTCCAGGTTTTACATTCCCTGGATCAGCAGATGCCGGAAGACTTTTTGTCCATCGATCTTATGGATGCATATAAAAATCTTGGCTTTATCATTGGAGAAGAGATCGATGATGATCTGGCCGATGAAATATTCTCAAAGTTTTGCATGGGCAAGTAAAGAAGCAATTAATTATGGAAGAAACAAACACGATCAAAAAACATCATACCGAAATACGGGAAGAAGTAGATGTCTGTGTTATCGGAGCCGGTCATGCCGGCTGTGAAGCAGCGCTGGCTTGTGCAAGACTGGGACTGGAAACCGTTCTTTTTACCGTCAGTGTAGACAGCATCGCATTAATGCCCTGTAATCCCAATATCGGAGGTTCTTCCAAAGGCCACCTGGTACGGGAACTGGATGCTCTTGGCGGAGAGATGGGCAAGAATATTGATAAAACCTTTATTCAGTCCAAGATGCTGAATTGTTCCAAAGGTCCTGCCGTTCATTCTTTACGAGCACAGGCCGATAAGTCCGATTATTCCAGAGAAATGCGTAAGGTTCTGGAAAATCAGGAGCACCTTACCATTAAGCAGGCAGAAGTCTGTGAGATCCTTACAGAAGAAATGACCGATATCCGTGATGATTCCGTTGCCAGACGGAAAATCACGGGCGTTCGTATTTTTACCGGTGGCATCTATTTATGTAAAGCTGCCATTATCTGTACCGGTACCTATCTGAAAGCAAGATGCCTTTGCGGAGAAGCCATTATGCATACCGGTCCCAATGGTTTGCAGGCAGCCAATCATTTATCGGAATCCCTTATGGCACAGGGTATTCCTCTTCGCCGGTTCAAAACCGGAACACCGGCCCGTATGGATGGACGGACCCTGGATTATTCCAAGATGGAAGAACAAAAAGGAGATGAAACCGTTGTTCCTTTCTCTTTTTCCACCGATCCTGCTTCCGTACAGAAAGAGCAGGTCAGCTGCTATCTGACCTATACCAATGAAGAGACCCACGAGATCATTCGTGAAAATCTGGATCGCTCTCCTTTGTTTGCCGGTGTCATTGAAGGAACCGGACCTCGTTATTGTCCTTCCATAGAGGATAAGGTCGTACGTTTTGCAGAAAAAGAACGGCATCAGGTCTTCATTGAACCGGAAGGATTATTTACCAATGAAATGTATGTAGGCGGCATGAGTTCTTCCCTTCCGGAAGATGTACAGCTTGCCATGTATCGTACCGTTCCCGGGCTGGAGCATTGCAAGATCGTAAAACATGCTTACGCCATTGAATATGATTGCATCAGTGCCAGAGAGTTATATCCGACGCTGGAATTTAAATCCATTTCAGGGCTTTTTGCCGCCGGACAGTTTAACGGCAGCAGCGGCTACGAAGAGGCAGCCGCCCAGGGACTGATCGCAGGGATCAATGCGTCTCAGCTTTTGCTTCATAAACCGCAATTGGTTTTAAAGCGTTCGGAAGCTTATATCGGGGTTCTTATTGACGACCTGGTTACCAAAGATAATCAGGAACCCTACCGGATGATGACCAGCCGTGCAGAATACCGTCTGCTTTTAAGACAGGACAATGCGGATCTTCGATTACGTAAGTATGGTTATGAAGTGGGCCTCGTTTCCAAAGAAGAATATGATAAGGTTCTGGAAAAGGAGCGGCTCATACAGAAGGAGATCGACCGTCTGGAAACCGTTATTGTGGGAGCGGCCACCAGTACCGGGGAATTTTTACAGAAACTGGGTTCCGAACCCTTAAAAACCGGATGTAAATTAACGGACCTCATCTGCAGACCGGAATTAACCTATGATCTCATCGCACCCTTAGATCCGGAGAGACCCGAACTTCCTCAAGGCGTTTGTGAACAGGTGAACATCCAGGTCAAATATGCCGGATATATTGCACGGCAGAATAAACAGGTGGAGCAGTTTGCCAAGATGGAAGGAAAGAAAATCCCGGTTAACCTGGATTATGATCAGGTAGATTCTCTCCGATTGGAAGCAAGACAAAAGCTGAAGGAATTCCGGCCCATTTCCATCGGACAGGCATCTCGTATTTCCGGAGTAACGCCGGCAGATATTTCCATGTTGCTGGTGCATCTGGAAAAGATAAGCAGAAAGGAAGAACTTGGATAAGTTTATCGCTTCATGTAAAGAACTGAATATCTCACTTACGCCGGAGCAGATAAATGCGTTTCAAATTTACTACGATCTGCTGGTGGAATGGAATAAGAAAATGAATCTCACCTCCATTACGGAGTTTGAGGAAGTTTGCAGTAAGCATTTTCTGGATTCCTTATCTTTGGTACGTATCTTTTCTCAAAGGGAACTGGAGAGTGGGAAGTTAGCATTGATCGATGTGGGAACCGGAGCAGGTTTTCCCGGAATTCCCCTGAAGATCTGTTTTCCGCAGTTATCCGTTACTTTATTGGATTCGCTGAATAAACGATTAACGTTTTTAAACGAAGTGATCCACTGTTTGCAACTGAAAGATATAGTAACGGTTCATGGAAGAGCGGAGGATTTCGGTCGGGACAAAAAATACAGAGAACACTTTGATCTTTGTACCTCCCGGGCGGTTGCAAACCTGACGACTTTATCGGAGCTGTGTCTCCCGTTTATAAAAAAAGACGGATGCTTTGTTTCCTACAAAGCTGATAAGGGAGAAGAAGAACTGGCAGCAGCGGGCAAAGCCATAGGTATCCTGGGCGGGAAGGTTTTGGATACCAGAGAATTCGTTTTGCCGGGAACCGATTACAAACGGTTCATGATCGCTATAAAAAAGATAAAAACGACACCTATGTCATATCCAAGAAAAGCAGGGCTTCCTGCCAGGGAACCTCTGGCCTAAAAAGAGTCTTTTCATGATGTTCACAATAGGCTATGATAAAAGAGGTGCATAGTACTTTCTTCTCAAAGTGAGATTGTTTATGACAAAATGTGAAACAGACACCAAGAATTTACTTCTTGGTATTAATGAAGATATCCATGAGTGTAAAGAAGCGCTGGATCGTATTCGGATTGAAATGCAGGAAGCGACGGTATTCATTGAGCGAGGCGATCGGGAGCATGAGGATGATTTTGCTTTTAATCCCAGATCCTCTTCGGAAAGAAGTGACACCCGGGTTTCTCTCTATAAAGAAAAATTAAGTAACCTGAAAAAACAGGATGTTGCACTTACGGAACGACTGGATAAACTCATGGAATATCGAGATCGTTTGGAACGGATTTCCAAAGCCATTAAGCCGGCTAAGGAAAAGAGCAATCTTTCTAAAATGCAGGTGCTGGAGATCCAGGAAAAAGAACGGCAACGAATGGCCAGAGATCTGCATGATGGACCGTTACAGAATCTTACCAATCTGATCCATCGACTGGAACTTGTAAAATTGTATTTCGATACAGGCGATGAAAGAGCCATGAATGAGCTTTCGGCTTCCGAAGATTTTCTAAGGGAGACCATTAATGAGATGCGGGATGAACTTTTTGAATTCCGACCGATGTCCATAGAAGATCTTGGTCTGGAAGATACCCTGCTACGATTGACCGAGCAGATGAAAGAAAATATCAATCGGTTTTGTCCCAGTATGATGTTCCATCAGGAGATCAAAAATGTTTCATGTGAAAATCCGTTGGTGATCGCCACGGTTTATCGATCTCTCAGAGAATGCCTGCTCAATGCCATTAAATATTCCAAAGCAAAAAATCTGACCTTAAAAGCCGGAAGTACGGATGAAGCATATAAGTTTGTTGTTCAGGATGATGGTACAGGCTTTGATCCCAAACACTATGATGATGATCATCATTTTGGTTTAAAAATTGTAAAAGAACGAGTGTCCATCCTGGGTGGTAAGTTGACCATTGCCAGCAAGGATGGATCCGGAACAAAAATTACGATCACGATTCCAGTGGAATCTTTTGAGTGAAAGTGAGGTATATGGATATGGATAATAGTATTAAGGTAGTCATCGCAGATGATCATGCAATGGTCCGGGAAGGTATTCGTAACTTATTAGAGTTCGACGGAAAGATCAAAGTGGTCGGTGTGGCAGGTGACGGCGAAGAAACCATGCAGGTTATCAAACAGTTAAAACCGGATGTGGTTTTGCTGGATATCAATATGCCTAAAATGAGTGGTCTGGAAGTGCTGGAACGTTTACAGGAAGAACATATCAGTGTGAAGGTTTTGGTTCTTACTGTCCATGATGAAGTAGAATATCTGGTTCGTGCGGTTGATATGGGAGTGGATGGATATATTCTCAAAGACTCCGGTGCAGAAGATCTGAAATCTGCAGTAGAATGTGTTCAGAGAGGCGACGAATATATTCAGCCTTCTTTGATCCCTTCTTTGAACTCTCGATTGATCAATCGGGATATCGACCAGGAAAAGATCGATTCACTTACCAGAAGAGAGTTGGAAGTTCTGGTGCAGGTTGCCAGTGGAAACTTTAATAAAGAGATTGCCAACAGTTTGGATATCAGTGAACGGACGGTAAAGAATCATATTTCTAATATCTTTAAAAAGATCAATGTTTCCGATCGTACACAGGCTGCGATCTTTGCTATTCGTAACAATCTGATCAAGGTATACTAGATTTAGCTGATCAATGGTTCATGTTTCACGTGAAACATTGAATTTGAATTGTTTCAATCAATTAAAACAAATACTAGATAATGTTTCACGTGAAACATATTAACCACAAAATGTAGTGGAGATATATGTGAAACATCCAAAGCAGGGGATTCACATCAGTTTGTGAAACAAAAACCCGGCCACAAGATGTTGTGGTAGACAGAAACAGAGAAGAAAAACGAGGAAGTACACGTTCTATGGGTAAAATTATTGCCGTTGCAAACAACAAAGGCGGAGTAGGAAAAACCAGCACTGCCATCAACCTGGGAGCTGCTCTTGCAGAAAAAGGGAAAACCATATTAATGGTAGACTCCGATCCTCAGGGAAATGCAACCAGTGGATTAGGACTGGATAAAAACAACCTGGACTATACACTATATGATCTTCTTCTGGGAGAAGCCAATGCACAGGATTGCATCATCAAAGATGTAGCGGAGAACATGAGCCTGATTCCTGCCAATATGGATCTGTCCGGGTTTGAGATCGACTTGCTGGATTCCGTAGACGATCGCAGGCAGTATCTGTTAAAAGATGAAATCGATTATGTAAAGGATCAGTATGATTATATCATTATTGATTGTCCGCCGGCGGTAAATCAGATGACCATTAATGTGCTCACGGCTTCCGACGCTGTAATAGTACCCATTCAGTGTGAGTACTTTGCACTGGAAGGACTAACCCAGCTCATTGAAACCATTACAAAGATCAAAGAACGCCTCAATGAAAAGCTAACAATTGATGGTGTGGTATTTACCATGTATGATTCCCGTACCAATTTATCCAACCAGGTGGTACAGGATGTCCGGGATAATCTTCCAGGAGAAATGATCTATAATACGATCATTCCCAGAAGTGTTCGTCTGGCAGAAGCACCCAGTTACGGACAATCCATTCTGGTGTACGATCCCAAATCTACCGGTGCGGAAGCATATCGAGCTCTGGCAGAAGAAGTAATGCATAAAAAGTGATAAAAAGGATTATAATAATAGAAATCGTTCCGATAGATTTCACGTGAAACAAGGGAGGAGTTGCAGACCATGGCAAATGTAAAAACAGCCCGCAAAGGGAAAGGCGGTTTGGGAAAGGGACTGGACAGTCTGATCCCGCCGAAAACTGCGAAAGAAATACCGGCAGTAGAGACCACAACTTCTTATGCGCAGGAATTAGGAAAAGGCGGCACGGAAACAGTTGTAAAACTGTCTAAGATCGAACCCAACCGGAATCAGCCCCGTAAGAATTTTGATGAAGATGCATTACAGGAACTGGCAGATTCTATTAAGCAATATGGTCTGATTTCCCCTATCATTGTTCAGGATCGGAAAGATCATTATGAAATAATCGCCGGTGAACGTAGATGGAGAGCCAGCAAACTGGCCGGCTTAAAAGAAGTACCGGTTATCATTAAGAATTTTACGGAAGAAGAGATTGTAGAGATCTCTCTGATCGAAAACATCCAGCGTGAAGATTTAAACCCCATTGAAGAAGCAATGGCTTATAAGCGTCTTATGGACGAGTTCCATTTCAAGCAGGATGAAGTGGCCGAGAAAGTATCCAAGAGTCGTAGTGCGGTGACCAATGCCATTCGATTATTAAAACTAACCGATGATGTGCAGCAGATGCTTATCGATGAAAAGCTGACCACCGGACATGTAAGAGCTCTTTTGGCAGTAGAAGATCCGGAGGAACAATACAACCTGGCACAGAGAGCTTTTGATGAAAAGCTGAGTGTACGTGAGGTTGAAAAGTTAGTAAAACAACTTGGAAAGCCCCAGAGCAAAAAGAAACAGAAGCAGAAGGATGAAAGTCTGGAAGCAATCTATCGTAAGAGAGAAGAGTTATTAAAGAGTAAGCTGAACACAAAGGTATCAGTTGTATCCGGAGAAAACGGAGCCGGAAAACTGGAGATCGATTTCTATTCAGCAGAAGACTTCGATAAGATCTGTGACTTGCTGATGCAGAAATAAAACAAACAGTAGGGGAAGATATGGAAAGCGCCGTATTAAATGCAATAGGACTTGGAAATGTAGATATAGGATATTTACTCATCGGCTTTGCTGCAGTGATCGTACTGCTACTGATCCTGATCATTGTACAGGCAGTAAATATCAGCAATCTGAAAAAGAAATATCTCAAGTTCATGAAGGGTAAAAATGCAGGGAACCTGGAAGAAAAGATCATGACCCTGTTAGAGGATAATCGATATCTGAGAGCAGCAACCGAGAAAAGCAAAGGAGATATCAAAGACATCTATAAACAGCTGACCGGTTGCTATCAGAAAGTCGGTCTGGTGAAGTATGATGCTTTTAATCAGATGGGAGGAAAACTCAGTTTTTCTCTTGCACTTCTTAACGAGAAAGACAATGGTTTCATATTAAACTCTGTACACAGTACGGAGGGTGGTTACTCGTACATTAAAGAGATTAAAAACGGAAAGTCAGTGATCTTGTTGGGAGAAGAGGAACAGCAGGCACTGAATCAGGCGATGGGAATTGAATAAGAAACGTGTAGAGGATTTAAAAGAAAACGAAATAATTGCCTCCGAGGTTTCCGATGTCAATGAGAAGATGCTTTTAGCAGCCGGAACAGTACTTACCAAAGAATTGATCCAGAAGCTGAAAGAAAAAAATATAGTGTACGTAAAGGTGCAAGAACCGATCAAACGGACACCGGAACAGGAGAAGAAAAAACAGGAAACGGATGAGGATCTTCAGAAAAATGTGCGTAACATTTTGGGAAGACATACTTATCGTAATAAGAAGGACCTGGAAAAACTCAGTGCAACTGCCGACACGATCATAGAGAATATAACCGAAGAAAAAGAAGTAGTCGAACAGGTGTACGAAATGAAAGAGAGGAAGCCTGATCTGTATGAGCATTCCGTAAATGTAAGTTCCATGGCGATCATCATGGGACTGCATCTTGGGATGAACCATGCCCAGGTGCATGACCTGGGAGTAGCGAGTCTGCTTCATGATCTGGGACTTCGTTATATGACCGTGCCTTACGAAAACAGAGAGATCGATCAGTTTTCCGAGCTGGAGCGGGAAGAATATTATAAGCATCCTCTTTATGCTTATAATGTGCTGCAATCGGCCACCTGGATTTCAGAATATGCCAAGAGCATGATCATGAATCATCATGAAAAACTGGATGGTAGCGGATATCCTTATGGAACCAGGAATCTGGGAACAGGAGAGAGAATCTTAAATCTTCTGGAAGAATTTGATGAGATGGTTTGCGGAATCGCAAATAAACCCAGTCGGGTCTTTGAATGCGTCGAATATCTGAAACGGTTTAAAAATAAAAAGTTTGATGGTAAAATGATAGACGCCTTCCTGGAATTATTTGTAAATTATCCGGTAGGGACAAAAGTAAGACTCACCAATGGTAATATTGGAGTGGTGAGTGAGGTAAATGAAGATAAACCGGACCGTCCGGTAGTAAGGCTCCTAAGCAATGCAGCGGGAAGTCCCATAAACAATATGGAGCTGGACTTAAGCAAAGAAGCAAGGATCTATATAGAAGACGTACTGGACGTAGAGGATAAAGGAGATAACTAAAAATGATCGACATTAAATTTTTGCGGGAAAATCCGGAAGTTGTAAAAGAAAACATCCGGAAGAAATTCCAGGACAGCAAACTTCCTCTGGTAGATGAAGTGATCGCACTGGATGCTGAAAGTCGTCAGGTTCAGCAGGAGGCCGATGACCTTCGTGCCAGCCGAAATCGCATTTCCAAAGAGATCGGTTCCTTAATGAAGGAAGGCAAGAAAGAAGAAGCCGAAGCAAAAAAAGCGGAAGTTGCAGCCAATGCAAAGCGCCTGCAGGAACTGGAAGAGAAAGAGCCCGTACTTCAGGAAGAAATCCAGAAGAGAATGATGGTCATTCCCAATATTATTGATCCTTCCGTTCCCATTGGTAAAGATGATACAGAAAATGTAGAGCGTGAAAGATTTGGTGAACCGGTGGTTCCGGATTTCGAAATCCCTTATCATTCCGAGATCATGGAAAGTTTACATGGTCTGGATCTGGACAGCGCAAGACGTGTTGCAGGTAACGGATTTTATTATCTGATGGGAGACATTGCCAGATTACATTCTGCAGTGATCTCTTATGCAAGAGATTTCATGATCGATCGTGGTTTTACTTATTGCGTACCGCCTTTTATGATCCGCAGCAATGTGGTAACCGGCGTTATGAGTTTTGCGGAAATGGATGCCATGATGTATAAGATCGAAGGAGAAGATCTTTATCTCATCGGAACCAGCGAGCATTCCATGATCGGTAAGTTCATCGACCAGATCATTCCCGAAAGCGAACTGCCCAAGACGCTGACCAGCTACTCTCCTTGCTTCCGAAAGGAAAAGGGTGCGCATGGTATTGAAGAGAGAGGCGTATATCGTATTCACCAGTTTGAGAAACAGGAAATGATCGTTGTATGCAAACCCGAGGAATCTCCTATGTGGTTTGACAAATTATGGAAGAATACCGTGGATCTGTTCAGAAGTATGGATATTCCCGTACGTACGCTGGAGTGCTGCTCCGGAGATCTGGCAGATCTGAAAGTAAAGAGTGTGGATGTGGAAGCCTGGTCTCCTCGTCAGAAGAAGTATTTCGAGGTAGGAAGCTGCTCCAACTTAGGAGATGCACAGGCCAGACGACTTAAGATTCGTATTGAGAAGGACGACAAGACAAAATATCTTGCACATACATTGAACAATACAGTAGTAGCTCCGCCCAGAATGCTCATCGCATTCCTGGAGAATAATCTTCAGGCAGACGGATCCGTAAGAATCCCTGCTGTATTACAGCCCTATATGGGAGGCAAGACCGAAATCCGTCCTTAATACAGGAGGAAGGCGTTGCATAGATTTTTGCGTGCCATTGGCTTTTCCAATCTGACCGAGCGGAAAGAGCTGAAAGAATTATTACAGAATATTGTCCGGAAAGCCAGAGATCGGCAATACGTTTCCAGAGAAGATCGAACGACACTGGGAGAATTCTCTGAGATCTTCGGAGATGACATCGGCATAACGGTTTGCGGAGAGTTTGATGATGAGAACGAATTTTTTTTCGATCACTATTTTCCCTATCTTCGCAGTCACCTGATCTCTTCCACAGAAGATATAACGGTGGAAAAGCAAGCCGGGAACGAAGCCTATCTGGGTGTATGCGATGATATGAAGATGGGCATTACCCTGATCTTCTATTTACAGAACATCGTTCCGTATGTGAAGGCACAAGGAGAAGGACGATTACCCATCCGGGGAACAACTCTTTCCCTCAGTGCTTTGTCTGACGGGGGAACGATCCTGATGCCTCTTAGCAAAGATGAGCGGGAGAAGGACAGTATCAAGAAAAAATCCAAAGATCGCCGAACGCTTTTGAAGGAAGCACGGGCCGGAAATGAAGAGGCCATAGAAACCTTAACACTGGGAGATATGGATCTGTACAGCCAGGTTTCCAGGAAGATTCAAAAAAGCGATCTGTATACAGTAGTAGATACCAGCTTTATGCCTTATGGTGTAGAGTGTGATCAATATTCTCTTATCGGAGAGATCCAGGCCCTGCGAAAGGTAGAAAATATCATGACCGGGGAAGGGATCTATATCCTCACCTTATTGTGTAATGAAATGGAGATCGATCTTTGTATCAATGAGAAAGATCTTTATGGGGAGCCGGAAGTAGGCCGACGTTTCAAAGGAAACATATGGCTGCAGGGCTGCATTCACGGAGAAGGTCTGGATCAATAAAATATAGCTGTCAAAACGGAGCGATCCGTTTTTGATATGGGTTCCCGTAGCTCAGCAGGATAGAGCGTCCGCCTCCTAAGCGGAAGGTCGTGCGTTCGAATCGCATCGGGAACGCCAGAATATTATGCGGAATTTCACTAGCGAGTCGACAACGGTCTTAGCAATATGAGATTCCGCTTTTTTTTACTAGTTGGACAGCAACCGAAAGGTAAAAAGGATGCATTCATTTATTCAATTTGAAGGAGTGACCAAAATATATCGTACCGGAGAGGTAGATACAAAAGCATTGGGCGGTGCGGATTTTATTGTGGAAAAAGGGGAATTTTGTGTGGTAGTCGGTGCATCCGGTGCCGGAAAAACCACCATTTTGAATATCCTGGGAGGAATGGATACGCTTACCGAGGGGACGGTACTGGTAGACGGAGAAGAGATATCTGCCTATAACAAGAAAAAGCTGACCACCTATCGAAGATATGACGTAGGCTTTGTGTTCCAGTTCTATAATCTGGTGCAGAATCTTACGGCAAAGGAAAATGTGGAGCTGGCCTCTCAGATCTGTAAGAATCCCCTGGATGCAGAGACCGTATTAAAAGAGGTTGGGCTGGCCGAACGAATGAATAACTTCCCTGCGCAGTTATCCGGAGGCGAACAGCAAAGAGTGGCCATCGCCAGAGCGCTGGCAAAGAATCCCAAATTGCTGCTGTGCGATGAACCCACCGGTGCACTGGATGATAATACCGGAAAAGCCATATTGAAATTATTACAGGATACCTGCAGAAATACCGGAAAAACGGTCATCGTGATCACGCATAATCATGCCATCACGCAGATGGCGGACCGGATCATTACGGTGAAGAACGGAAAAGTGGAATCCATGGTATTAAATGAAAATCCTCTGGATGTGGAAGAACTGACCTGGTAAGGATGAATAAACCAGATGCAGGTTTGGCTCATGAAGCTATGATAACGAGGAAGAAACGGAAAAGGAATTCAGAAAAGACAAAAAGCAGGAAATAAAGGAAAGCACATGCTGAAAAACGCCCTTCAGAAAAATACAATACGGGAGATCAAAAACAGCCTTGGCAGGTATCTGGCGATCCTGGCCATTGTTGCGCTGGGTGTCGGCTTTTTTTCGGGACTGAAGGTAACGAGACAAGCCATGGTGCAGACCGCAGATGAATATCTGAGGGACAATTCTTTTTTTGATCTGCGCCTGATCTCCACCATCGGACTATATGACGAAGATGTGGAAGCGATCCGGCAGGAGGACTTTGTGCTGGAAGCAGAAGGTGCCTGTAGTGCGGATGTGATCATTGCGCATACCGACGGAAGTCAGGCGGTGGTAAAGTTCCATACCTATTCCGACAAGATCAATCAAGTGATTTTGCTGGAGGGACGTCTGCCGGAAGCGCCCGAAGAGTGTCTGGTGGATTCCGCCATGTATGGTGCGGATAAACTGGGAAGTAAAATAACCGTTGCGGATATCAATAAAGAAGAGACCTTGGACCTGCTTACGCAAAAAGAATTTACCGTGGTAGGAATCTGTCAGTCTCCCCTTTACATGAATTTCGAACGGGGAAATACGACTCTTGGAAGTGGTAAGATCGGCGGATTTGTCATCGTTCCCAGAGAAAGTTTTGATCC